>CAMPAR010000057.1 GCA_946632055.1 uncultured Lachnospiraceae bacterium | reverse complement strand
GCCGCCAGAATCAGCACCGGCATTTTCTTCAGAATCGCCCGGAAGCAGGGCTGCAGTTCCTTTATTTTCTTCGTACAGATTCGTTTTTTCATCGCCTTCTCATCCCCTTTATTCAACGTTTTTCAGCGCTTCCGTCTTCGGAATCCGGCTGATCCTCAGAAACTCGAACACTGCCAGCACGGCGTAGCTTGAAAGCCCGAGCGCCAGCATTTTGACATACACATCGCCCGACAGAATGAACGGAATCCAGCCGGACATGCGGAGCCGGATCACCACGCGGAAGACGCTCGTAAGAAGCAATACCTCCAGCGGAATCGATCCCGCCATGCATACGACCACGACAATCGACGTCACCAGCACATACAGCTTTCCGAGCTCCCGGTTGGTGAATCCGAGGATTTTCGACATGGAAATCGCGCCGGCGTTTTTCTCGATGATCGTCTTCGAAAGCAGGTAGATCAGCACAATGTACATCACGATCGCGAAAACATCCACCACCTTCATCATTGCGCCCATCGAAATATCAAGCTGGCGGGACACCTTCGACAGAGACTCGAAATCCACCCGCTGCCCGATGTATTTCTCATCGATGTCTGTGATTTCACTGTCGGAAAAATACCCGCTGAAGGTATCCTTCCCGAGGTCGAAGCGTTCATTCAGCGCCTCCCGGGACATGAAGACCGCAAGCGCTCCGGAATACGGGTAGACGCCCGCCACGGTAAATTCGTACTCGGCTTCGTCGTATTTTTCCTTCAGGCGGAACCGGTCCCCGGCTTCCAGCATCCGCTTTTCCGCAAGCGACTGCGAAATATACACTTCGTCCCCGGTAAAGGACAGATCCACATACCGGCTGTTTTCCGTAATGCCGTAGAGGAGGATTTCCTCGTCCTTCATCCCGCGCTCCGTCACGGTGTCCAGCGTCCACGCGCTGAATTTCTCCGCCGTTTCGTTCTCAGTCTCCACCGCCTTCCTGAAAAGCATCATCTGCAGGAGGCTTTCCAGGCGGTGTTCCTCATTCACCGCCCCCTCCGGCAGCTTCAGGATGTACTGATGGGCGCTGATCATGTTGTCCGGCAGCGCCTCCATGTAATTCTTCAGGACGCTCGGAAACATCAGTCCGAAGAGCAGCAGGAAATTCGCGAAGAGAATCCCGAAGGCGAGAAGAATATAGCTGCTCAGGTTCTGGAAAACGATCCTCAGGCGGAAGCGGGTAAAGAACGGCAGCTTTGTACTGAGGCGCACGGCGCCGCGGCTGCGGTGCTTCTTCAGATCCCTTCGAAGGAACTTCAGAGGAGACAGGCGCAGCTTCCAGGTAAGCATGCTGATATTGATCACGAGCATCGACGCGATCGGAATCAGGGTCGTTTCGATCAGCGCTTCCGTAGACCAGCGGGTCTCGTAGGTCGGCAGGGAATAGCTGCTGTAGTAGAGATTCGCGTTGACGTTTTTCATCACCGTGTAGCCGAGGATATTTCCGACGAGCGCCGCGAAAAGCGTCACCATGACCGGCACCGCCATGTAGTGGCGCACGAGCTCTCCCCGGGTGTAGCCTGTGGCTCTTAATGTCCCGATAACCGCCGATTCCTTGGTAATGGTGCTGGATACCGTCACGGCGAACACAAAGGCGATGATCACATTGACCGCCACGAGGAAAATGGTCATCATCGCCCGGTCTCCGCCCATGTCTTTTCCGGTAAAGCGGATCGCCTGATTCTGATAGCGGGGATTGTAGTCCGTCAGCGAGACAATGCCGTGAAGCGCTTTCGAGAACTCCTCCGAGCGGGCGTTTTCTTCCTTCTCATTCGCCGGCGGCGTCTGGTATTTCCAGGCGTAGCAGCATGTCAGAAGATCGCTGTCGAATTCGCGGAAGCATTCCTCCGTCACCACCGCGACGCCGAAATTCTTCGCGTCAAACATCATGTCGCTGTTGTTTTCGAACATGGCGCTGTAATCGCCGAGCGCCACCAGCCCGCTGATCACAAAACTCTCCCCGGTGGCTTCGATGGTGAGCGTATCGCCCGCCTTCAGTCCGTTGTTGTCCGCGTACATCCGGTCGATCGCGATTTCGGACCCGCTTTCCGGAAGGCGTCCGCTCATGACGCAGGCGAGATTCACTTCGCTCCGGTTCCGGAAAATCCTCAGCTTCGAGCCGTTCGTCAGCCGCCGGTCCGTATAGAACAGCTCATAGACCGCCGTGCCCAGCGCCCGGACCGCTTCCTCCTGGCGCGCGCTCATTCTTTTCTCGGTACTGAAATGTCCGTCCTCGATCCGGTACTTTTCAAAGCTCTCGTTGTAGGCCGCGACCATGCTGATGTCCGCCACGAGGAATCCGGAGATTTCCGCGATCGAGAGCGCCATCAGGAGGAAAATCACGAGGTATTTCCCGAAGTCCGACTTCAGTTCGCGAAGATACCGCTTTCGTAAAGGATTTTTTACCATTCCAGTTCCTCCGCCGAAAGCCGGACTTCGTTTTCCTTCCGGGAGCGCACCTTTCCGTCGCGGAGCCGCACGACCACGTCCGCCATCTGGCCGATCGCCTCGTTATGCGTCACCATCACGATGGTATTGCCGTACACCCGGTTCACTTTTTCAATCAGGGCGAGAATCTCGCGCGAGGTATTGTAGTCCAGCGCGCCGGTCGGCTCATCGCAGAGCAGGATGTCCGGATTCTTCACAATCGCCCGGCCGATGGAGCAGCGCTGCTGCTGGCCGCCTGAAAGCTGATTCGGCACCTTATTCGCGTGCTTCGAAAGCCCCAGCGTCTCCAGAAGCTCATCCACATGAAGCGGCTTTCTGGAAAGATAGGCCCCGACCTCGATATTTTCGCGCACGGTCAGGTTCGGGATCAGGTTGTACATCTGGAAAACATATCCCAGATGATCCCTCCGGTACGCCGACAGCTCCTTCTCGTTCAGGCCGCCGACGGAAAGTCCGCCGATGCGGATTTCTCCTTCATCCGCCGTATCGATACCGCCCAGAATGTTCAGCAGCGTGGATTTTCCAGAGCCCGACGGGCCGAAAAGCACGGCAAACTGTCCTTTCTCCAGCGAAAGCTCCACGCCCCGCAGGACTTCCACGCGGCTCTCTCCCTCCCCGTAGGATTTACGGATATTCTGCATTTCAAGAAACATGATAACGCCTTTCATACGTTCTATGGTTAGTTATTGCTAACTAATGGTATCACATTTCCTTCCAGAAATCAAGAGAAGCCGGATTTTTTAATCCGGCTTCCGTTTTATTTACTGTACGCGGATCGAACGGATCTTCTGCTCCTCGAGCGGACGATCCATATAGTTGCGGCGGACAGAAACGATGTCGTCCGCAGCCTCGATGCCCTCCGTCACCTTTCCGAAGGCGGCATACTGGCCGTCCAGATGCGGCGCATCCGCTACCATGATAAAGAACTGGGAGCCGGCCGAATCCGGGTCCATCGCCCGGGCCATCGACAGAACACCGCGCGTGTGCTTCAGGTCATTCTGCCAGCCGTTGGCGGTAAATTCGCCCTTGATTTCATAGCCGGGGCCGCCCATGCCGGTGCCTTCCGGATCGCCGCCCTGGATCATGAAGCCGGGGATCACGCGGTGGAAAATCAGCCCGTCATAGAAGCCGTCATTTGCAAGCTTCTCAAAATTGGCAACCGTAATCGGCGCGATGTCCTCATAGAGCTCGCCGGTCATCACGCTGCCGTTTTCCATTTCCAGTGTAAATGTTTTCATAGTAATCCTCCTGATATCATATCTTTTTTCTCTCTCATCAGAAAGAGAGCACGCCGCTTGTCGCCATCCGCTTCCAGCTGTTGACGGCAAGCGTGTTGTCACATTCTTCCGGGACAGCGCCGGAAAGCACGGTCCCTCCGTACGGAAGCCGCGGGACTTCGAGCTCCGGAATTTCCTCGATTTTTCCTTCCAGATAATCCTTCAGCATCTCCTCCGCTTCAGAAAGCCGCATCAGAAGCGCGCCGAAGCGGATGTCCTGAACCTCAAATCCGAAAGGCTTGTTTTCCAGCATCCACTGCGTCTTCAGCACGCGTCGGAAGGCTTCCGTCCGCTTCCGGATCTCCGGAATCAGATTCTCCTGAAGCTCCTTCAGCGCCGCGCGGTTTCCGGCCTCGTAATGCTCCTTCAGCAGGATGCCGAGATCCGCCTTGTCCCGCAGCACGTCCGAAAGCGCCGAGAACGTATCAAAAAGATACCCGTACTTCGGATGGCACTTCTGACGGTCCTCCATCAGGCGGAAAATCGCGGCGGTATAGCGCTCGCAGCTGTCCCCCGGCACATGACAGTCGAACTTGCCCTGCAGGGGATCCTGCCAGAAGAGATATCGCGTCGGATTCTTCGGCTGAAGCCCGAAGTCCTTCCTGCAGGCGAAATTCTCGAGCTCCTCAAAATTCATGAAGGCGTCGAAATCCGCGCCGGAAGCGGCCTTCATGGCGCTTCTTAAGTCTTCGTCCGAGGTCTTCCCGTTCCAGTCGGCTTCTCCGTAGCACGCAAGCGTCGGAAGGGCCGCAAAGGAGGAACAGGTCCCGCCGTCATCGCCCCACATCGTCACATAGACTTCCTTCATACCGTTCTTCTTCGCGCTGGCGAGCGCCGCCCGCGCGGAATTCAGCGAGAAACGGTTCAGCGGAACCAGGCCGTACCAGCAGGACGAGCCGCCCGCGAAGGCCAAGCGCTCCGTCATCCTGAAATGATTCGCCATCATATAATCATAGCGCGCCTCATCGGTACCGTAATAGTCCCAGTAGATCAGGGTCATCTCCTCCGGAATCGCGCGGCGCACCTCCTCCGTCACCGTACACTCCGGGTTGTAATAGCTCTCGTCCGGCGTGCACATGCGGAAAAACATATCGCTCCACATCCGCGGCTTCAGGCCGTATTCCCGCAGGATCTCCATCACCCGCGAAAGATGGCGCTTCATGATTTCGGCGCTCTTCTCGTAGCCCGCCTTCTCCAGATACCGGCCGCGCCCGAGCATATAGGCTTCATCCATGCCGATATTCACGCGGCGGCTTCGGAAGGTTTCGGAAACGGACTTTGCCATCGCCCGGATCAGCTCATAGCTTCTGTCATCCGCCAGGTTCAGGATGTCGTCCCAGTCATTCATTCCGCGGTACGGCGGCCACTCGAAGAGCGCGCCGAGGTGCGCGAGCGTCTGAATGCAGGGGATCAGTTCGACCCCGAATCGCGCCGCGTAACGATCGAGCTCCTTCAGCTCCTCCTGGGTGTATTTTCCGCGCAGATGTCCGAAATACGGCGCCTCCGGGATCTCGTAGGTATCCTCCGTGTAGAGCATCAGCGCGTTATAGCCCATCATGGCGGAAATCCGGATCAGCTGCTTCACGCGCTCCGGCTTCATCACGGCGTTCCGCGAGCAGTCCTGCATGATGCCGAGCGTATCAAAGGACGGCGCTTCCATCACGGAAAAGCCCGGCTTTTCGTCCGCATAGCGCACGAGAAGCGAGATGCTCCTGCAGAGCGCGCTCCTCGAGCCGCAGCTAATCGTAAAGCCCTCTTTCGTCCGCTGCAGGCTCGTTTTCTCCCCCTCCGCGCCGGAAACCGTTTCCAGCCGGACCGGAATCCCGCCTCTATGGAAGGCTTCGTGGCTGTTCTCCTGAAGAAGCTCCGAGATCACCCGAGCTTCTTCCGTCTCCTGATCGATCAGAAAATTGAATTTCATCCCCGCCTCCTTTGCTTATTTTTCCACTCAGACAACCTGGAACAGGTAGAACTTGAGATAATCGGTCTCCGGCACATTCCACAGAACCGGATGGTCCGGCGCTGCCCCGCGCACTTCAATCTGCTTCAGCTGCACGCCGGCTTCCCCGGCCGCTTCCCGCAGCATCGCCTCGAAACGCGCGTGATCCATAAAGTGACTGCAGGAGGCCGTCGCGAGATAACCGCCGCGCGGAAGGATCCGCAGGGCGGAAAGATTGATTTCCTTGTACCCCTTTGAGGCGTTTTCGACCGTCTTCCGCGATTTTGTGAAGGCCGGCGGGTCCAGGATGATGAAGTCGTAGGGCTTTTCCTTTTTCGCGAGAAGGTCTGAGAGCAGATCAAAAACATCCGCCGTCACAAATTCCATGCAGCCGCCGAGGCCGTTCTTTTCGGCATTCTCCCGGGCCATGGCAATCGCCGAAGCGGAAATGTCCACGGCAGTCACGTGCTGAGCGCCGGCCGCCGCCGCATTCAGCGCAAAGGACCCGGTATGGGTAAAGCAGTCCAGCACTCTGCGGCCCTCTGCAATCCGCCGGATCGCCTGCCGGTTGTATTTCTGATCCAGAAAGAAGCCGGTTTTCTGGCCGTTTTCCACATCAACAGAGTAGCGGATTCCGTTCTCCGTGATCTCCGTCAGCGGGGAAAGCGCTTCCTCTTTCGTCGGGGAAAGTGCCTCCTGATACCAGCCCTTCTCTTCCGGAAGGCCTTCGAGCTTCCGGATCGCCACGTCGTTCCGCAGGTATACGCCTCGGATTTCCTGCCCGTCCGCTTTCAGGGCGGACACGATCCCGGGGATGACGATATCGCGGATCTTTTCCATCCCGACAGAGAGAATCTGCACGGACAGAAGATCATGGAAGCGGTCGACGGTAAGCCCGGGAAAGCCGTCCGCTTCCCCGAAGATCAGGCGGCTGCAGTCATAGTCTTCGCCCATGACGGTCTTCCGGTAATCCAGCGCATAGCGGATCCGCCGGAGCCAGAAGGCCTCGTCAAAAGTATCGTTCGCGTTTCCGGAGATCAGGCGGATGCGGATCTTGCTCTTCTCACTGTAAAAGCCCGTTCCGAGATATCTTCCGCTCTCGGAAACCGCGTCGACAAGCCCGCCGTTTTCAATGCCGGGCTGCGTTTGTAGTTCGTGCGCGCGCATTTCAGCCGCTTCCGGATTCCTGTAGCCCAGAATCTCTGCTTCGTAGATCCAGGGATGTCCGCCCTGAACCCATCTCGTGCCCTTTTTCGTAATAACAGCCTGTATATATTTCCTGGATGCCTTCATCTGTTCATCCTTCCTTGATTTTCATGATTTGGAGACCCCTCCACCGTACCACCACCTCGTCATTGGCTGGTCGATTGGTGGTTTTGGTCTTGCCCGGAAGCGTGAAGGAAGCAGCTTTCCGCGAATACCAGCAGCACCTGAGACGGGAGGTAGAAAATCCAGATCAGGAAGCCGCTGGCGGCGTACAGAGTCTCAAGTCCGGCCGCTCCGTAACTCAAATTATAGATTCCGACACACATATCGCAGCCCCAGAAAAGGGTGAGGCCCAGGGCGAAAAGCAGCCAGCCGCTCCGTAAGCTGCGGCACTGCTGACTTTGCAGAGCGCGCCGCTTTCTCCACGCCGTGAAAACATTGATCGTGAGCTGGGTGATCGAATAGCCGGAAGCAATGTTCAGCGGCTGTGCCATTTTCAAAATGATCAGCACCAGCAAAACCGCCAGGAAGCTTCCGAGGCGGATCAGCCACATGCGAAGCTCTGCTCTCGCATCCGTGGCGGCCTCTGCCTGCTTTACGCCTTTTCCTGGCGTCGCTCCGATGGCGACGGCATACAGGGTCTGTACGCCGCAGAACAGAAGGACGCCGAGCAGATACCATCGGTTCAGGAGGACCAGCACGGTGTCCGCCGCCAGCGTCAGGATGAGTCCGAGCGCCGCGAACAGCGCGCTTCGCGAGAGGCGGCACCGCTGAACGGCAGCCCCCGCAAGCAGGATCACTACCGCTGTATTCAGGACAATCGCGCCGTACATGAGCGTGGTGCAGATCTGCGGATACCCTCCGCGGATTTCCAGAAACTTCAGAAGGATCAGCGCGAGCGCTTCCGCGCCTGCATACAAGACGGGCAGGAGGACGCAAAGCGCTCTCCCGCCTGATGCTTTCACTGTACTTTTGGCTGTTTCCTTCTTCATCTGCAACTCTTCAGTTCCCCGGCAAAGCGTCGATCGCTTCCCCCGCTCTTTATTTCGCAGGAAGTCCGAGGTAATTCGCAATGCCGATCGCATCCGCCGCACCGAACTGCGCAAGATGTCCGTCATCCAGGAATTCCGGCTGCGTATCCATAAAGCAGTGCTCGACGATGATTCCCGGGATACCGCGGTTCGCGCAGTGCCGGTTGATGGCGTAGTAATCCAGCGGATTTCCGTAATCGTCGAAATACTGTCCGCTCTGCGTGGCGATCGGCCCGATATTGTTGAGCCCCATCGCGGAGACCTGGGCAAGGATCGAATTCGCGAGCGCATTGCACTGCGCGGACACATTCGGCTGATAAGAGACGAACGCGAGGCAGCCCGCCGCGTTGTGGTTGACCGACGCGTTGAAATGCATGCTGACCAGGATATCCGCATGATAATCCTGCGCGATCTGCGCCCGGCGCTCGAGGTCCGATTTCAGGCTGTCGCCCTGAACCGGAGAATGGTCATAACGCGTCAGGTAGACCGTCACGCCCGCGTAATGGCTTTCCAGATAATCCTTGCAGGCAAAGGCCACCTTCAGGTTGATAATGTGCTCCATATAGCCATTGTAGGCGGCGCCGGTCAGCACAGCCGAATGGCCCGGATCCAGGACGACAATCTTATTTTCCGCCGCGACATGCACGGTACAGGAGGCGGACTTGCCGCCGGAAGAAGCCGTAATGGTGCACTCTCCTCCGCCGATCGCAGTCACGAGGCCGTTTCCGTCCACGGTCGCGACGCCCGTATTGCTGGAGGAGAAGACAATCGCCGCATCCGTCGCGTCCTCCGGAAGCACGGTTGCATGAAGCTGGGCCGTTTCTCCGGCGCCGCCGAATTCCAGCGAAGCCTTGTCAAGCGAAAGACTCTCCACCTCCACAAGCTCCAAAACCACAACCTCCGCTTCCGTTGTCAGGCCGTTGCAGGATGCGGTAATCGTACAGGATCCGACGGAGACGCCGGTCACAAGGCCGTTCGGATCGACGACGGCGACCTCCGGGTCGCTTGATGAGAAGGAAGCCCCTCTCGGATCCGTCGTATCGTCCGGCTCATAAATCAGCGAGAGCTGCGCCGAATAGGTCTCGATAATGCTGATGCTGCTCTGGGTAAAGGCAATTCTCGTCATCGGGGAGAATACGCTGACCTGGCAGGCAACCGCTGCCGCGTCATGATAGGCCGTGATCGTACATACGCCGGGGCCGACCGCCGTCACGACGCCGTTTCCGTCCACGGTCGCCACCGCCGCATTGTCGGAAGCCCAGTTGATGTAGGGCTGCTCCGTCGTGTTGGCAGGAATGACGCTCGCGGAAAGCTGGCTCTGCTGGCCTTTATTCAGGGACAGGGCGCCGGCGGAAATCGCCACGCCCGTTACCGGGATGATGACCGTGATCTGGCAGGCGGCCGTAAACTGGTTGGCCGTAACCGACACATTGGCGGTACCGGGGCCGACGGCCGTCACGGTGCCGTCCTGCGTCACCTGCAGGACCCCTTCGTTATCGGAAGCCCAGCTGACGCTGACCTCCTCATTCGTGTTCATCGGCTCAAGCGAATACGGCAGCTGGACCGAATCGCCGTTCCGGATCTGCAGCGAACCGTAGCCGAGCGTCACGCCCGTGAGCGGCACCTTGACGAACAGATCATAATGCTCGAAAAAGCGGTCGTTTTTCACGGTGATCGTAGCAGTACCGGGGCCGACCGCCGTTACCTTTCCGTCCTCGTCCACGGTCGCAACCGACTCGTCCGAGGAGCTGTATTTCGGGTCCAGGGTATCCGTCGTATTGTCGTTCAGCGGGCTCACGCTCAGCTGGAAGCTCTCGTCCAGAAGCAGCTCCGGCTCGTAGCCGCTGACCTCAATGCCCGTGAGGGGCGCCTTGACGAAAGCCGTGCTTTCACATGAAAAACTGCCGCTCTTCATGGTCACAACGGCTTCGCCGGGGCCGACCGCCGTCACTTTTCCGTCTTCCGTGACCGTCACAACGGATTCGTCGGAAGACGTGTAGACCGGCGTTTCCGGAAGCTCCGTCGCGTCATACGGCTCAATACTGTAATTCAGCTTCGCGCTGTCACCGACATTCATGTACATCGCCGAGCGGTTCAGCTTCAGATCGGTAATCGGAATATAGACCCGGACCGGGAAGCTTTCCTCGAAGGATGAGAAACGCACCGTGACAGAGGTCTCGCCAGGCGCGATCGCCGTCACGAGGCCCTTCGAATCCACCGACACTACCTCCGTGTTGTCCGACAGGTACTCATAGGATTTCGTGGCAAAGTCTTCCTTTGCGCGAAACTCCAGCTTCTCCGTGAGCGGGGTCAGCTGCGAGCGGATTTCGGCCGTTTCGCCGGGCTGCAGCAGAAGTCCGTCATACTGCGCGTCGAATTCATAGGCTTCTTCCACGGTCACCGGAGAATTCAGGATCAGGAGAACCGCTGTAATGATCGCGCCGAGAAGTACGATTCCGACGGCGGTCAGGATAAACGCATGCTTCGGCACGCCGCGGCGCGCCTTCTGATACTCCAGACTGTCCTCTTCGTCCGCCGGTTCCGCGTCTTCTTCCGGCATCCCGGAAGAGCCGCTCTCCGCCGTTTCCCCGGCAGTCTCAGCATTGGCAGGGCTTTTTTTCACCACCTCGATCACCGGTGCCGAAGCCGCTGCGGCCTCGGAGGCCGGAGCGAAGCTCTCCGCAGACTCCGATATCGGAGCCGCCGTTTCAGTGCTCTCCGACGCAGGAGCATCATTCTCCGCAGGCGCCGCTTCCGGCACGGGTTTCAGTTCTTCATTCAGTTCTTCCAAGGTCCTTTATCCTCCGGTTTAAAGTATAGAAGCATACAGATTTATTCATTGTAACATTCTCTTAACATTTTTTCAAGCATTCCTTCTTAAAACATGACATCAGATTCCTGACAGCGCCAGAGTTCGCCCTTGCCGCTCTTCCGAAACTGTGCTATACTTGTTTATGTTCAGCTCCCCTGATAAAACCATCAAAAAACATGGGGTGCCGAATGGAGTGACCTCTGCTTCTCACGACGGGAGCAGCCTCCCGAAAAAGGAAAGGAGCAAGCGATGAAAAAGGAAACATTTTTTCTGAATTCCACCGATGGAAAGAACCGCCTGCACGGATTCGTATGGCTTCCGGAGGGCGAGCCTGAAGCCGTTCTGCAGATCACGCACGGGATGGCTGAATATATCGACCGGTATGACGCCTTTGCAACTTATCTTGCCGAGAACGGATGGGCCGTCATCGGACACGACCATCTCGGTCACGGACAGTCAGTGCCTTCCGAGAGCGAGCTCGGATTCTTTGCCGCTGAAGACGGCGACCGCATTGTCATCGACGATATTCATCTTGTGACAAAGGAAGCCGCGAAGCGCTTCCCGGGAAAGAAGATCTTCCTTCTCGGGCACAGCATGGGCTCCTTCATGGCAAGAAGATATCTGGCCGTATACAGCAGGGATCTCGCCGGCGCCATCATCATGGGAACCGGCAATATTCCGGCGGCTGTCGCAGGCCTCGGCGTCTTCTGCTCCAAAGTCAGCGTCCTTTTCCACAAGGATCATTACCGCAGCCGGTTCCTGACAAGCCTTGCGCTCGGCTCCAACAACAAGCCGTTCAAGCCGAACCGCACGGAAGTCGACTGGCTGTCAAGAAATAACGAAAATGTGGACCGATATGTGGCGGATCCCTTATGCGGCTTCATGTTTACCAATGCGGCCTTCCGGGATTTCTTCACGGTCATGAAGAAAATCGCCAAAGAAGAAGGCTTTGATACGATCCGCCGGGAAATCCCCCTGCTGATCACCTCCGGCGAACTGGACCCCGTCGGCGGAAAAGCCGCCTGCACCGCGGTCAAGGCGCGTTACGACGCGCTCGGCTTCAGGGACGTTACCCTGAAGCTGTATCCGGAAGACCGGCATGAAATTCTGAATGAGCTGGACCGGGATCAGGTCTTCGCCGACATTCTTTCATGGCTGAACGGGAAGATCCGCTGAATAAAAAGCGGCGCCTTACCCGCAGCTTATCTTTACCCTCGACATCAGGAGAATTAAAACAGAATGAAACTCGGACTTGTCATGGAGGGCGGCGCGATGCGCGGCATGTTCACTGCCGGCGTCACGGATGTCCTCATGGAAAACAATATTGCCTTTGACGGCGCCATCGGCGTTTCCGCCGGCGCAACCTTCGGCTGCAATGTCAAATCCAAGCAGCCGGGACGCGCGATTCGCTACAACAAGAAATACTGCGGCGACTGGAGATACGGCTCCATGAAGTCCTTTTTCCACAGCGGCAGCATGTTTGATTACGATTTCTGCTATCACCTTCTGCCGGAGAAGCTCGATCCCTTCGACACGGAAGCCTTCCGCGAGAACCCGATGGAGTTCTACGTCGTGGCCAGCGATCTCGATTCCGGAAAGCCGGCCTACAAGCTTCTTGAGACCGGAAAAGGCAAGGATCTCGCGTGGATCTGCGCCTCCGCTTCCATGCCGCTCGTCTCCAAAACCGTCATCCTGAACGGTCACAAGTACCTCGACGGCGGCATCACGGACTCGATTCCGCTCGCCTTTTTCGAATCCATCGGCTACACGCGGAATGTCGTCGTCCTGACGCAGCCGGAAACCTATGTGAAGCAGCCGAACCCCCTGATGCCGCTCGTCCGGGCCCGCTACAAGGACCATCCGGCCTTCGTCCTGGCCATGCAGAACCGGCATCTGATGTATAATCAGGAAACCGCCTATGTCCGCAGCCGGGAAGCCGACGGCTCGGCTTTCGTGATCCGGCCGCCGGAAGAGCTGAAGATCAAAGCTTCCACTACGGATCCCTCGGAGCTTCAGCGGGTCTACATGATCGGGCGGAAAACCGCCGAAGGCCTGCTTCCCTCCCTGGTTTCCTGGCTGATGGAAGGACACCCGGCCGCGCCGGAAGACGCTTTTATTAACGAGAAGGAGTCCCTCTCATGAAAACCTGCCCCTGCAGCAAAAAATGCGGCGGATGCGATTATCAGGGAATTCCCTATGAAAAACAGCTGGAGCTGAAGCAGGCGGAGCTTGTCCGTCTCCTCAGCTCCTTCTGCCCTGTGCATCCGATCACCGGCATGAAAGATCCTTATCACTACCGCAATAAAGTCCACGCGGTTTTCTCCCGCACCCGGGACGGAAAAGTCTCTTCCGGGATGTACGAAGAGAATTCCCACCGCGTCGTTCCGACGGACGCCTGTCAGATTGAAAACGAACAGGCTCAGGAAATCATTCACACGATCCGGGACCTGATTCCGTCCTTCAAAATCACGGTTTATAACGAAACCTCCGGCTTCGGCCTTCTTCGGCACGTTCTCATCCGGACCGGCGCCCGCACGGGAGAAATTCTCGTCGTCCTCGTCGTGACAGATCCGGTCTTCCCCTCCAAAAATAATTTCGTAAAAGCACTCCGCAAAAAACATCCGGAGATCACCTCCGTCGTCCTGAATATCAACAGCCGGAAAACCAGCATGGTTCTCGGAACCCGTGACATCGTGCTCTACGGTCCCGGCTTCATCGAGGACGAAATCTGCGGCATGCGCTTTCGGATTTCCGCCCAGTCCTTCTATCAGGTGAACCCTGTCCAGGCGGAAAAGCTCTACGAGAAGGCCGTGGAACTCGCCGCGCTCACCGGCAAGGAACGAATCATCGACGCCTACTGCGGCACCGGAACGATCGGCCTCATCGCGTCAAAATCCGCCGCCGAACTCGTCGGCGTCGAACTGAACGCGGAGGCTGTCAAAGACGCCGTGAAAAACGCGCGCAAAAACCACGTTGAAAACGCGCGCTTCATCACAGGCGACGCCGGGGAATTCATGCGGGCGATGGCCAAGGACAAAGAGCACGCGGACGTCCTTTTCATGGACCCGCCGCGCTCCGGCGCTTCGGAGGAATTCCTGCGCTCCGCCGCCCTCCTCTCCCCTTCCCGCATTGTCTATATCTCCTGCGGTCCGGAATCCCTCGCCCGGGATCTCGCCATTCTTCAGAAGCTCGGCTACCGCGCGAGAAGCGCCTGGGGCTATGATCTTTTCGGATTTACGAAGCATGTGGAAGTTGTAAGCCTTTTGCAGAGAGTGAGCAACACCCGGGAAAGAACGATCACGCTTGATGTCTTCTGATGGGGTATCAGAATGAATTAAAGAATAGATTTGTTCATGTGAATTATAGGGAACAAGGTGCAATTCAAAGTGCCAATGTGCCAAACTCAAAGAGCCAAAATGGCACTTTGAA
>CAMPAR010000056.1 GCA_946632055.1 uncultured Lachnospiraceae bacterium | reverse complement strand
GAGTTTGAGCGAGCGAGCATAGACACCTGTCTTACGGCGAAGGTTTGGACGGAAACAAGGCCAACTCGCGCGTGAAGAAGGAGACTTTTTCTGACGCACTAATACATTATCACAGCGTCAAAGCCGGAATTCCGCTCAGCACCCAGCCGCGAAGAGCCCGTGAGCCGGCGTCCCCCCCTCGTCAGTCCTCCCCAAGCTTCAAAGCTTCGGCGATGCGCATGCGGCGGATAATGCCGGCGATGACGATGAGGCCGGTGACGATCATCAGGGAGACGATCGCGAAGAGGCGGAGTTCGTCGGAAAGCTCGCGTACGACAAGGAGCGGCACCGGGTAGTCCGCCGAGGAATAGGCGAGGCGGATCAGCGGCATGAAGAACCTGCCGGTGAGGAAGCCGACGAGGTAGCCCGAGGCGATCGAAAGGACCGAGACGAAAAACTGCTCGTTCAGAAGCATCGTGATGATTTCGCGGAACTTGAGGCCCATCGCGCGGAGGACGCCGAACTGCAGCTCTCGGCTCTTGACGGAGCTGATCCAGTAAATCAGGAAGCCGACCGTGCAGAGGACAAGCGAGGTAATGAAGCTGACGGTAAAGATGCCGTTCGTGCCCTGCTTGATCGCGCCGGTGCGGGCAGCGACAATCTCCTGCTCCGTATCGTGAAGGGAGGCGATTTTCAGGTCCCGGGATTCTGCCATATCGTAAAAGCTGTCGGTGGAGCCGTTCTCCGATTTCAGCCAGACGGCGTAGGGAACCGTGCCCCAGTTCTCCTGCATCGTATCGAGGCGCGCGATCACAAGATACTGATCGCTCTCCTTCACCGAGCCGTCCGTCTGGATCTCATAGGAGGCGTCGTTGTAGCCGGGCCAGTAATCGACAAAGCCATAGACCGTGGCTTCGATGCCGGCGCGTGACTCGTCGACTCCCGAAGGGACATAATACTGAACCCGGTCGCCGATCTTCACGCCGAGCGTCTTGAAATTCGCGGACAGGATCACGGCGTCTCTTCGCGCGGAAAGCGCGTTCAGAAAACGGTACCAGTGAATCTTCATGAGGGAGGCGTCAAACTCCGCCGTTTCCCCGTATTTCTTCGGCTCGATTCCGGTCACCAGCACCTTCTGGACGCTGCTCTTGAAATCATTGAAATACAGGCTGCCGTTTTTGGAAGTGGATACCCGGGTCACCGACGAAAAGCCGGGAAGCTCCTCGTATTTGTCGTAATTCGGCTCGAACCAGGTGCCGGATACCGGCTGCCCGCCGCCTTCCGGGACGCCGCCCGCCGAGCTCTCCCAGCGCTCCTCCACAACGAGGTCCGCGCCGTTCATATAGCGGATATTCCGGTTGTCATTCTCCGAAATCGTGCGCGCCGCGGTCGCATTGAAAATGCCGGTTGCGACCGTCATCACGAGGAACAGCATGATAAAGCCGGATTCCCGGCCGGTGCCGAGCGTATAGGTGTGCGAAGCGTAGAGCGCCGGGGACCATCGGTTCTTCCCGATCCTGAAAATCAGCTTCTGGACGTAGGGAATCAGCCGCAGGATGAGAAGCCCCGCGCCGGCCATAAATACTGCCGTGGAGAGATATAAAAGCGGGTCAATCGTATTTCCGAGAAGGACCTGCTGCATCATCTGGTCCTTGCGGCTGTTGAAGCTGTACAGGCCGTACAGCGAAACCGCGAGCAGGATGAGGTCGAGGAAATACCGGTGCCAGAAGGGCGCGTTCTTCATGTATTTCCGCTTCTTCTCGCGCGACTGAATCACATTCGCGCCGGAAAAACGCATGGCGGGAAGGAGCATCGCAAGGATGGAGATTCCGGATGCAATGCCGGCGTACAGGAAGGCTTCCGCGTTCATTTCCACGCGCAGGTCTTTCCTCCGGATGAACTCGAGAAAGCCGTTCGCGGAGGAAAGAAGCCTCGTCAGCGGCCGGGCAAGAAGCAGTCCGATTCCGCCCGCAAAGGCGGAAATCAGGAGGCTCTGCAGAAGGTAGATCAGGAAAATCTGCCCTCTTCCCGCGCCGCGGCTGTTCAGGACCGCGATCTCGGACTCCTCATTATCGACAATCCGGCTTGAAACCATGAAGATAAACAGCACGAGAAGCACGAAAATCGGGACCTGCAGCACAAGATAGGTGGTCCGGACCTTTTTGGCCTGCACGAGGAAATCCGCAAGATAGGTGCTCCAGGTAAAATCAGGCGTGTAGGAGAAATTCTTTTTGCAGTATTCCCTGAGAGCCTCCGTCACGCGCATCATCCGGTCGACTTCGGAGACTGTGAGATCCGAGTAATCGTAGAGCATGTGCCATTCGGCGCTGACGCGGGTATCGCCGCGGTTCTCCATGAAAAGCGACTTGAAGAGCCCCTCGTCGATAAAGATGCAGGTCCGGTAGGCGTTGTCCGCCGGCGTATCCACCCAGTAGGGATCCGTCTCATCCGCCATCAGGAAATATCCGGCGATCCGGATCGTGAGCGGCGTGCCGTCCGAAAGCGTCACGTCTTCAAAAGTCAGCTTCTCTCCGAGCGCGAGCCGCTGCGACTTCATGACGCGCTTCGGAAGATACCCGTCCACGCTGCCGTCCTCATTTACAGAGGTGCTCATGGCTTCGGCCCCGAAAAGCTTCACATGGCTCTGAAGATCCTGCATCGCGACGACGGAAAGACGGCTGCCCGCCTCGCCCCGGGGATCGGAGCTCTCCGCCTCGTAGGCGTTCAGGTAATAATAGGACCGCATCAGTTTGAGGGGAAGCCTCAGGTCCTCGCCCGTTCTCGAAAGCCGCGTCTCGATCTTCATCAAAAGCTCATTCGCGGATCGGTTCACCTTGTTCGTTTTCAGGCTCATGCGGACCGGATAGCGGTTGTTTTCCTCGATATCCCGTTCAAAGGTGAGCTCGAGCGCCCGCTGCAGAGAAGTCCTCGTGTAGACCGCGGTCGCGGAGGCGAGGGCGGATAAAAGGATGTTCCCGACCAGCATCGCGGCCACCATCCACTTCTTATTCAGGAGTTTATGAAAGACGAAACGCAGCATCAGTAGCTCCTTTCACGGGTGACGACGGATTCTCCCTCGCCCGCCCCGTCAATCAGCCAGTACTCCTCCTCGCTGTGCTCCTGTGAAACCAGCACCGGCCGTTGATTCACCGTCTGATCCGCGCCGCAGATCGTGACAAAATCCGTCCCGCCTGAAAGCGCCGCTGCCGGGATTTTCAGGATGTTCCTGATGTCCCGCTCCACATAGAGCATCTGATGAAAGACATTGATCGGCTTTTCGTTGTCGAGGATTTTCAAAACCTCCTCCGGGTCGCTGACATCCAGACGGATGAGGGACCAGGACTCCATGGACGCCGCATAGGACATTTCCCGGACGAGGTTCGAGGCAAAGACCGTCCCCTCGATCGTTTTTTCCTCCTGATCCGCGTCCTTCATGGTAAAGCGCACCCGGGTTCCGATGTGGGCCTTCGCGGGATGAGTGTCACTCGATTCATCCGCTGCCACCACCACACGGTCCGCGTGCCGGACGCAGGCCAGCACGTCACCGTCATGGATGACCTCTTTTCCGTTCTTCGCACCGGTAAGGAAGATGATGGTCCCGGCTGCGGGCGCGGAAATAATGGTCTCCTCCCGAAGCGAAGCGCACTTCTTCGCGTCGGCTTCGATTTCCCGCTCCGTTTCGTAGCGGAAGCGCTGGTACTCGATCGTTTTTTTCTGAATCTCCAGCGTGAGAAGGTCCCGGGACAGCGCGTCCGCCGCCTCCCCCGCCTGCCGTCTTAAGGCGGCGATTTCATCGTCATATGAGGCACACTTCAGCTGATAAGCCTCCTGTTTTCTTTGCAGGGCGCGTTCCGCCTCCTGAATGTCGATTTCCGAGAGGTTCAGGCGAAGCGTCAGGATGCTCTCTCCCTCCTCCACGCTCATCCGGTAGCTTTTATGCACCTCCGTGCACACGGCGTCCGGCCCGTGATAGCGGATTTCCTCCTCCTGCCAGATAAAATCGGCAAAGCGGAATTCATTCAGAATTTCCATGTCTCCGCGGACGATTTCGGCGGTCCGGTATTCGGTGCGGCTGTCCTCAATCTCCTCCTCCGGGGCAATTTCCGCGGCGTAAACAGGAGGCTTTTGCAGCATCAGGAGGAGAACTGCGGCGATAAGCACCGGCCGGATTCTTTCTTTAGCGGACCACATACAGCTCATCTCCTTCCGAAAGGCCTTCTTTAATCACGGTCACGAGATTTCCGCAGGCCTCGCACTCCACGACGGTCCGGGTATATTTCCCGTCGGGGCCGTACAGATAAACATAGTTTTCCTGAAGCTCGGTATCGAGGTAAACCGCATTCGCCGGAACATACAGGACGTCGGAAAACGACTTTCTGACAAACATAAGAGGCGCATAGGTTCCGCAGGGAATATCCTTCAGACTTCCGCCCACGCCTTCATAGCGAAGCCGGAGAAGCTGGTCCTTCGCTGCGATTTCCATTCGCTTTTCGCTCGTAAAATCAATCTTCTTCACTTCCGTTTCCGCCCCTGAAATCAGGGCAAAACAAGGTTTTTCAAGAATGTCGGCCGAAAGCTCCTCTTCAAGCTCAATCTGTTTCTTTGTCTCATCCGAGATGCAGGCCAGCGTCACATCCTTCTGAACGGATGCGCCCTCTTTCACGACGAGCCCGTCTACGCCGCGCTGATAGCTGCCGTTCACAAAATAAACGGTTCCCGATACCGGCGCGTACAGGAAGGAGGCCTCGTACTTTTCTTTCGCGCTTTCCAGCTTTTCATTCACTTCCTGCAGCTTCTTTTCGGCGTCCCGGAGATTCTGGCTGTGCGAGAGCTCCAGCTCCTGCACGTCGAGCTGCAGCAGTCTTGTCTGCTGCCAGCCGCCGCCCGTCTCGTAATTTCCCTGAAGGCGTCTTGCAAGGATCGCCATATCGACTTCATATAGCTGCTGCTCGTATTCGGCTTCCGTCTGAAGATACGCGAGTTCCGCCGTAAGTTCGTCAATTTCCTTCTCGAGCGCCCAGGTGTCGAGCTTCAGGAGCAGATCGCCTTTCTTCACCAAGTCGCCGCTCATAAAGTACATTTCTCCGACGGTTCCCGAGACGGAAAGCGACAGAGCCGTCTCCTCCGGAACGACGACAGCGTCGACCTTCATCAGATCCCGGCAGTCTCCGCGTTTGACCGTCACGCGTCCGACGGACTCGGCGACCGGTTCTCGAAGAATCGGCACCTCAGATGCCGCCGCGTTCTTTCCGCAGCCGGAAAGAGAGCACAGAGCAAACGCGCCGAGCATCACGAGAAGGAGGAAGCAGCTTATTTTCCGTTTCATACTATTCACTGATGACCTCCTCTCCCTCCGTCAACCCGGAGATGATCTCCGTCGTATACTCATTCCGCACGCCAACCTCCACGTACCGGATCACCCGGGCGCCGGATTCGTCGAGGCAGTAGACATAATAGCGGTCGTCCATACGATACAGGGTCCTCGTCGGAATCGTCAAAGCGTTCTGGCCGCTTTTCGTCTCGTACAGGACCCGGTAGGGCTTATTGTTATTCAGATCGTTTCTCGCCGCCGTCAGGATGAAATAGGTGTAGCGCTCCCCTTCCTCCGATTCTTCCGGAAGGCCGAGCTCCTTCGCGGACGACAGCACCGCCTCGGCCTCTTCCTCGCCGATTTTGACGCGGTAGCTCTTCCCGGCTTCGAATTTTTCCGGGTGATCGCTGATCCCGCGAAGGACCGGCAGGGACAGGTCCGCGATCTCCACGATTTTCATGCCGGCGCGGTATTTTTCTCCTTCCTTCGGCTGATAGGCAAAAACGACCTTCCCGTCAAATGGTGCTGTAATGATATAGTTCTCCCGTTCGGTCTTCGCTTCCGCGAGCCGCGCATTCGTAAATTCGATGCGGTCCGTGAGAAGCGCACGCGCTGCCTGATACTCTTTTTCCGCGCGGTCCTTTGCCTTTTCCTTTTCCGCCCAGGGAAGCGAGGCATTCAGGATTTCGTTCCGTGCCGCTTCAATTCCGTGTTTTTCATCGAGGACGGAGAGATCCTTTTCATCCTCAAAGAGCTTCTGCTCGAGCCCCTCGATCGTTTCGTCCAGTTCCTTCGTGTCGAGCCTTGCCAGGATATCTCCCTCCCTCACGTTTGCGCCTCGTCTGGCGCTGACGTCGAGAAAATACACCGGCGTCTCGTCGGAAGCCGCGAACCTCAGTGTTTCGTCCCGCGCCGGAACCGCATAGACATCCAGCGATTCCTCCATCGTCACTTCGCTGTAGGAAGCCCTGACCGTCTGATACTCGACGTCATCGGAAAGAGCCGCGGCGCTTGCCCTGCGGATTTCCTCCTCAGGCAGCGAGCACGCGGCTGAAAAAAGTATGAGAATGACCGATATGGCGGCAATGATTCTGGAGAATTTCAGAGAAATCACCCCCTTAAGAACTATTTCCAGCCTTCTTCGCTGAAGGAAAGCGCGGGCCCTCCGTACAGCGGAATCGCGAGCAGTCTGGAATCAAGCGTCTCGTTCACCGTCATGATTCCGTTTTCGTCAAACGCCGTACGTACGAACTTTTCATAGGCGTACATGCAGGATTCATCCGAGCGGCAGAAGGAGGCTCCCCCAAAAATGTCCTCCGCCTGCATCTCGGGCGGAATTTCGCTTTCACTCTTCGCTGTCTTCTGCAGCTGTCCGGAAAGGTCGTACAGGGAAAATTCCATCGTGTCCGCTTCGCTTCCTGACAGGCTTCGGCATCGGATGACCCTGTTCTGTCCGAAGTAAAAGCTTTCATATGCTTCGGTGCCTTCCTCCTCTTCGGCCGCCGGGAACAAAGCGATCCTGGAAACCAGGTTTTCCTGAAAATCCAGCCGGTACAGTCCCGTACCGCCTTCCCGCCCGTCAGAAATCATATAGAGTCCCCTTGCTCCGGATTCTTTCTCCTCTTTCCCGTCATAGGAAGGATCATCAACGCAGACCTGCCAGGGAACGAAGGAGATTTCTCCGTCAAAAAGCTCCTCTGTGGTCTGATCATAAAGATCCCAGGATTTCACGATCAGACGATGCACTTGCCCGGTCCCTTCTTCCTCTTCGCCCGCCTCGATCAGAAGGTCGGTGATCAGATAGAGTTTGTCTCCCGCGGGACGAACCAGGGTTTCCACATACCCGTAGCCTTCATAAGCTTCGCCGAGGACCTCATATTCCCTGCCGTCCTGAAGGTTCACGGCATAGATGATTTCATATGAATCCACCTGCACATCGGCCTCCGGGTCCAGCATGCCTTTGATGCGCTGCTTACAGCCGTTAAAAAAATAAAATTCTCTGTAAAAGCAGCCGCTCCGGTAATTCTGTCCGTTATAGCCGTTCCCGTTCTCCGGAAAGACCGAGCTGTCCGAAAGGAAAGCCCGCTCCTGATAGCCGCAGTTCTCCAGGTCAATGCTGAAGATCCGGATGCCGCTTCCTGTGCCGTAGGCATACTGCAGCTCCTTTCCTTCCCGTTCCATGCCGTAAAGTACGGCACTCGGGGGAAGAACCGCCATGCAGGAAAGATCCTGATGCCTGCAGTCCTCCTTCGTACAGAGCGCATGCGTCATCCCGGTCGCCTTATCGGCGTACCACAGGAAGCTGTTTTCCCCGATGTCTTTCTCATAATATACATACTTTTCGTCCTGCGCGAGGGCAAACGCATACCGGTGGATGCTCCTGTCGCTGCCGCAATCCGAAACCTCCGGGACTTCAAGGAAATTCTCCTTTGCCGCTTCCTCTTCTGTGGTCTTTTCATCGGCAGACTCGGTTTCGGAAGGCTCCTGTGAAAAGATCTCCTGATCGTCAATGAGAAGCGTTTCCCCGCTGTCCTTCCCGCAGCCTGAAAGGCAGATCAGGAAGGCTCCGGATATCGCGCTAAATCTGAGAATGAGTCTGTGTCCTGGTTTCATCGCTTTCTCCTTTCGTGGGTTCGGGGACGATATCAGGAGCGCCCCGAACAATTCCATCTTACACTATATATCGACAAATTAAAAGGAGAAGTTTCAGAGATTATTCAGATTGTTCCAGACCGTAAAACTGCGCCCGGTCCCCGTCAAAAGGCTGAAAGAACAATCCTTCACTCCATGTGAAATACAGTCCATATTCATTCAGCGCCGTCAGTACCGGATTCAGAAGCGGCGCTTTGGAAGGGTCCTGATACCGCGGATCAAGCATCGCGCATTCCACGGTATTCAGCTCTTTTCCGTTCAGATTCATGACTTTGTAAATAAGCGGCCTGTTCTCCTCTTTGTCCGCTTCAAGAACCGACTTGTCAAACAGCCGGGACACCAGCCTTCCGCCCGCAAAGCAAGGCTCCTCCATCCACCACCACTCGAAACTCCTCTGTTTCCTTGGCGAGCTGCCGTCGAAGGCGCAGCTTACGAGCACGGCTTCCTCATCACTTTCCCTTTCAAGGAGTGATAAGCCTTCCTCATGAACCCAGAAATCACTGATGAAGCGCTCCTCAAAGAACAGTTCTTCCGTCTCCTGAGATTCCAGGCTCCAGCGGTATACAGAGGAAACATAATTGTGCTTCCATTCCGCCATCGGAGCCTCCGGATTGTCCATTCCCTCATAAGCGGTACAAAAGTACAGATCATCCTCATACGGGATCACCTTCAGCTGGGCGTTGATCTTCGGATCAAAGCCTTCACTGAAAACGGTGGCTCCGTCCTTCAGGACACGCTCCTCTGTGGTTTCGCTTCCTTCTTTCAGAAGATCCTCCGGCTGACAGGCCGTGATCGTGAAGGTCCCGCTGTAGAGCCCGTAAGATTCCGCCCCGTTTCGAAGCGTCTCCATGGTAATCTCCCGGAATACCGTAAAAATCATGCCCCTGTGGATAAAGCACTGCGGAGAAGAAGGCCAGTATTTCTGATCCATGGGCGGATAATCAAGCTCCATCAGATAATCATGCGAGATCCCGTTTCCGGAAAAATCCGTATGTCCGATGTGAATATTCGTGGTGTTCCCGCCTTCATTGCAGAAATACCAGAGCTCGCCGCCGTAAATCTGCATGCCGAGAATGTTGCCGGTGCCGAGATAGGCTTTGCACTGCGCATTCACATGGCGGCAGTCCGGATCGTCACAGAGGATCCGGTCTTCCCCGGTTTCCTGATCAATCCGGTAAAGGAAGCGCGCGACGTCACCGAAGTTTGTCGGCTTATTCGAATGATAAATGTATCTTCCGTCCGCGGCAAAGGTCGGCCCGTCATTGTACCAGATTCCCTTGGTCAGGAGATTCATGAGCGTGGGATCACAGTCCACTAAAGACAGCGGCCGATCAACCGGGCTGTCCTCTTCCGCCGTTCCGTCTTCGCTCCCTGCCTGTGTACTCTCTTGTGAGGTATACACTTCCGAATCGTCGATCAGAAGATCTTCAGTCCCCATATCGGAGCCGCAGGATGCGCCGACCAGGCTGATGATCAGAACCGTTACCGCTAAAAACAATTTTCGAACCATATTCCGAGCCCTCCTTTTACCTGAGAAACCGTCAGTTGGATGGGAAAGGTTTCAGAATTTGTTCGATTTTTCAGTTTTTCACTCTGTCACACCGTAAAACTGCAGGTCCTCATCACTGAAGGGTACGCGGATCAGGCCGTGTTCCCAGGCCATATACAGGTTTTCCTGATCGACGGAATAAAGCACAAAGACCAGATCAGGTGCTTTCGACGGATCCTTATACCTCGGATCCACGATTGATTCACGAATTTCAAGCTCGGGCTTTCCGTTCAGATCGTAAACTTTATAATACAGTTCTTTTCCCGGATACAGCCAGCCCTCTATTTCGTGCGCGCCCTCCGCCTGCAGCGAAATGATTTTTCCGGCGGCAAAAAGCGGAGTTTCTTCTCCGTGAGTAAAAGAAGCCAGTTCTTCCGGTTCGGTCTTCCCGTAAGCGATATTCACAAGCTTCCATTCGTCCCGATTCTTCGTTGTAAGAAGACGGATTCCATCCTCATCCGGCCACATATCATAAATGATATTTTCTTCGTCCGAACGGACGGACTCTGTACGCTTCTCCTCCAGATTCCAGGAAGAAAGCTGATAGTGATTGTAATATTCCCAGCTGTCCAGCGGAGTGTCCGGATTCACCGGTTCGGAAAACGTCGAGCAGAAGTACAGCGTGTCTTCATAGGGATTCAGGCGGAAACCCACTTCCGTCACGCCTTCATAAGCCTCTTCCGAGACGACGAAGGTCTGATCCGGTGAAAACGGAAATTCGTCTCCCACTTCATCAAAAACAATATCCGCAGGATCCTCAAGTTCATAGGCGGTAATCCGGTTGATTCCGCTGAAGACGCGCACGGAAGGATTTTCCGGGAAGACATTTTTCCGGGTGTACCGGTCCATACAGGCCACAAAAAGATAACCGCGGTGAAAGAAGCTTTGTCGGAAAATCCAGTGATCTACATCCATCTGATCAATCGTCTGAGGAATGACACGGTATAGGTGCCGTCCTTTCCCTCCAGGGCAGTCGTTCGTCAGTCCGAAGCAGGAAACATGCATATCGACCGGTTCACCGCTGCTCGAATAGGTATTCCAGCAGTACCAGATCTGCCCTCCGTAAAGCTGCAGACCGGTAATATTGCCCCTGCAAAGAAAAGCTTCGCAGGTATCGGCGCTGTGGGTACAGGAAGGATCGCTGCAGACAATTTCGTCCGTCCCGCTTTCCCGATCAATCCTGTGCAGCAGATGCAGCACATCTCCCGGACTCCTGGTGGAGCCCGCATGATAAATATATCTCTCATCTTCAGCAAAAATCGTATTGTCCCAGTACGCACCGAAGGCATGGTTCGCGATATTCATTGCCGTGGGATCAAAATCCACGGTATCATCCGGAATGTATCCGTCATCCGAAGAGGAAACGCTTCCGCTTTCCTCCGGCCCGCTTTCCTCAGAGGAATCCGTACTTTGCTCGTCCTGTTTTTCTCCTGTCCCGCCATCAGAGGCGGAATCAGAGGAGCCGTATACTTCCTGATCCTCAATGAGGAGATCTTCCGCGCCCTCCTTCCCGCAGGACGCAAAAACCAGCGCTGCAAGGATCAGCACTGCGAGGATCCTTTTCATAGGGTTTCGATCATTTCCGCTCTTCATGGATTCTCCTTTCCCGGGGGGCTTTTTTTGCACAGCCTCCCTTCTCAGATCTTCTTACAGTAAAAACCCTCGGGAGACGCAAAATGCTACAGCAATTTGAAAAGAAAATAGCATTTTCCACCATTTTTTCGAAAAGCCTCTAAAAGGTGGTCCGTGAAAGACATGCTGATTTCCTTTTTACCACCGTTTACAAAAATACCGTGAAATGGTGGTCCGTGAAAGACACGCTAATTTCTTTTTTACCACCATTCATAAAAATACAGTGAAATGGTGGTCCTGCTGTACCACCGGAGTGCTGATTTACCTGTTTATGGTGGTCATTCCCGATCAGCGCCTTCAAATTCCTACCACCGTTTAACTGCAAATCAAGTCTAAAGGTGGCAGTCATTCTCGAAATCATCCCATTTCATACCACCATATACATCTTTGAGTCTGAGCTGGTGGTTTTTTTCACCGAAAAGCTCCTGTCGAGCTGAAACTCATCCGGAGTTCATCCGGTAATAGAACCAGAGATCCAACACGGTACTTGCATCTTCTTGGATTTTGTGTTATGATAAAATAACTTATGAGAAGGGAAAAGATCCCCGTGAGAAAGCCGTCCCAGGGATTCGATATCTATCCCCGGACTCACATAGAATCAGACAGGAGAGATTTGTTATGTCAGGACATTCGAAATTTGCGAATATCAAGCACAAGAAAGAAAAGAACGACGCTGCCAAGGGCAAGATTTTTACCATTATCGGCCGTGAAATCGCGGTGGCAGTCAAGGAAGGCGGCGCGGATCCCGCGAATAACTACCGGCTTGCAGCCGTCATCGCGAAGGCCAAATCCAACAATATGCCGAACGATACCATCAAGAACAGTATCCAGAAGGCCGCCGGCGATCAGAACGCCGCGAACTACGAATCCATCACCTACGAAGGCTACGGTCCTTCCGGCACCGCGATCATCGTCGAGGCTTTGACCGACAACCGCAACCGCACGGCCGCGAATGTGCGCGCCGCCTTCTCCAAGGGCTCCGGAAACCTCGGCCCGAACGGCTGCGTCTCCTATATGTTTGACAGAAAAGGACAGATTATCATCGACAAGGAAGACTGCGAAATGGATGCGGACGACCTGATGATGCTCGCGCTCGACGCCGGTGCGGAGGATTTCTCCGAGGAGGAGGATTCCTACGAAATCATTACCGATCCGGACGATTTCCCGGCGGTTTACGACGCTCTTTCCAAGGAGCCGGATCTTCCGATCGTTTCTTCGGAAGTCACGATGATTCCGCAGAATTATGTGACGCTTACGGACGCCGACGATATCAAGAAAATCAACCGCATTCTCGATCTTCTGGATGAAGACGACGATGTGCAGGAAGTTTACCACAACTGGGAAAACGCCGACGAATAATCCGTCGGTCGATATACGAAAACCCCCGAACGGCCAAACACCTTCGGGGGTTTTTGTATGGTTCCGTCCGGAGGGGGCGTTTTTTAGCCGCGCCGTCCGGAGTTCTCTTCTCTATGCTTTTTTCTGAGTTCGCGCCTTCTCTTGATTTCGCGCTCTCTTCTCACGAAGACAACGGCCCAGGCCGTCACCGCCGCCGCGATCACGCTGCCCGGAATGATAAAGACGAGCGGGTTCAGCGCCTTGTCCTTTTTCGTGCCGCCTTCTTCCAGGCAGTCTTCCCCGGGTTCGGATTTGTCTTCCCCGGTTTCCGAGTTACCTGAAGCACTGCTGCCTTCTTCAGATTCGTCTTCTTCGGAGTTTTCTTCCTCCGCAGCGGCTTTTTCCGTCTCCTCCTCCGTCTCCGGCTCCACATAAACATAGGCTTCCGTCACCGGCACATGCTCCGGATCGTCGGAATCCACAAAGGCGGTAGCGACATAGCGGACATGGTCGTCCACGATAATCCGCGACCATTCTCCGTAAATCCCGGTCCGCTCAAAGACGGAGCCCATATCACAGGTATAATCCACGCCGCCGTAGAGCGAGGGAGAATAACGGATACGCAGGCCGTCCTTCGCTGTCACATGATCGGATACCGGAACCCACTCGATGGGCGGAACCGCATGCTCGTGAAGGGCATAGGCAAATTCCAGCAGCACCAGCTCATCGGCATACATGTTCGCCCCGTCGGACTTCATCAGGGTCGAGACGGTATAGAAACCGTCCTTTTCGGCCGCCGTCGTCAGGCATTTCCCGGCCTGCGGGGTGCTTCCGGTCTTTCCGCCGATCACCGTAATCCCCTCCTGCGGCTGCACGCCGCCGTTCAGCATCTGGTGCCCGGGGCCGAAGGTTCTCGGCGCGTTGTAATTCGTGACGGGGATCGTATAGCTCTTCGTCGCGTTCAGCTCGCGGAAGGCCTCGTTCTTCATCGCCTCCCGGAGGATCAGCGCGAGATCGTAGGCCGTCGTATAATGCTCGGGATGATGAATTCCGTAGGCATTCATGAAATGCGTATTCACGCAGCCGATTTCGGCGGCTCTCTGATTCATCATCTCCGCAAAGGCCTCTTCCGATCCGCCGACATATTCGCCGAGCATTGCGCCGCATTCGTTCGCGGACTTTAAGAACATTCCGTAGAGCGCGTCCTTTACCGTCATCGTTTCGCCGGTCATCGCCTTCGGTTCGAGCGTCGAGCTCGACGGGTCGATATTGATCGCAGTCTTCGTAAAGGTCAGCGTATCGTTGAGATCCTTCACATTTTCGAGCACGAGGAGCGCCGTCATGATCTTCGTGCAGCTCGCGGGATACATTTTCTTATCCTTCCCGCAGGACATCAGCACTTCCCCGGTATCTCCGTCCAGCACGCAGTAGGTGTCTGCGCGGATATCGGGACCGTAATCGCCGAGCGCTTCGTCGACGACGGTATTCTCGGGATACTGGGTCTCGCGCGGATTCCGGGTCGTTTCCGGCTCGGAGGAAGAAGTCTCGGAGGAAGCTTCCGCGCCGCTTTCGGAAGAAGCCGCGGTCTCAGACGAAGACGCGCTCTCCTCTGCGGGATTCACTTCCTCTCCCGCCTCGGAAGGACTGCTTTCGGGGGAAGGAGCGGAAGAATCTGCCGGGGGTGCCGGCGGGTTTTCCTCTTCTTTCGGAGAGTCGACCGCAGTTTCGGAAGTTTTGGATTCCTCCTGATGCGAGGCGG
>CAMPAR010000055.1 GCA_946632055.1 uncultured Lachnospiraceae bacterium | reverse complement strand
CTCGTTGAAGCAGCCGACCGTCACCATGTCGCAGTCGCGGATCGTCGCCCACGAGAAGTTCAGTCCGACAAAGGGCGTCGTGCGTCCCGCCGCCATCGGCTTGATCGTCATGACCGGCTTCTTCGCGTCGTGGATGATCTGGTTCACGGTTTCGATCTCCACCTGCATCAGAAAGCCCATGCAGTTGTAGATCTGGATATAGGTCTGCACATCATATTCGTTCGCGTCGCTGTAGGTGATGAGCTCCGGCATGTGCGCGGAAAGACCCGGAATGAGGCCCGCGTCGCGGATCATCGCCGTGTAGTCCGGCAGACGCACGAGCTGGTGCAGGTTCTTGTTCACGAGCTGCTCGGCGCAGTAATGGTGGATCAGGCAGAGCTTCGCGCCGATCGCCGCGCTGTTTTTGATCACCTTTTCGGCTTCTTTTCTCGCTTCGGGGCTGTCGTCCACGTTCATATGCGGCGTGTCGATCATAATCATGCCCTTCCCGAGCTTGTCCTCGGTCTTCTTCACGGCCTCCACGAGCTGCGGCAGCTGCTGGAACGGCGCCATGATGGTGTCCACCCCGAATTCCATGAAGGTTTCCAGCATCGGCGTAATGGTCGCGGACGTGGCATGGCGGGTGGTGATCATCTTATCCGCCGCCGACGAGCGATGGGACCAGCCGCCAATCCAGTTCGTACCGATAATCATGCGGGACAGCGACAGGCCGTCCACCTCGGTTCTCGGAAACAGTTCCATATGCATCTCCTCCTTTGCTTAAATGGTTGAAGCTTTATTCGCTGCGGACGGTCTTTTCAGCGTCCGCTGTATTTCTCGAGTTTGAAGAAGCGCCCGTTCGTGCCGACGTACCAGTCGCTGCCGGAGGAAGCGATCTCGTAGCCCTGCGCGACCGAACCGGTCGCGTCGAAGTCCCCGAGCTCGTCCGCAGAGCGCACGGTCTTTCCCGGCGGGACGAATTTCACGAACTTGAATTCCGGCGGGTAATCCGGGATGTAATGCGCGTCGTCGAGGCTGATGTGATAGAGTTCGCCGTCCGGCATCTTGATGAGATCCGGCGGCAGGAATTCGAGGACTTCCGTCGTTTCGGCGGATGTTGTGCTTTCCTCCGTCTCGGTTTCCTCCGAAGAAGGCTCTTCGCTCTTTCCGCTTTCCTCTTCTTCGTCCGCGGGCGCCGCGCTCTCCTCGGTGCTTTCCTCCCCGCTTTCCTCTTCCGTCTCCAGAATCGTATCCTCGAAGACCGCGCCGTCATAGACGACCGCGTGCCAGCGCTCCATGGCGGCCGGAATATCCATCACGAGATTCTCATTGTTATAGCCGAACATTCCGTCGTAGGGAAGGCGCTGCTGCACGAATTCCCAGTCGATCAGCACCGGAAGCTCCCAGAGGATTTCCGCGATTTCGCCGGGCTTCATATTGTGTGTGATATAGGGCAGGATCGCCTTCGCGGCTTCCACGATGTCGCCGATATCCCCGCGGCGCGCCTTCTTCACGATTGCCATGAGGACGTTCCGCTGGCGCTGCGTCCGGCCGAAATCCGAGCCGCCGGACGAGCGGTCTCTCGCGTGCCGGAGAGCCAGTCTTCCGTCCAGATGCACCATCTGGTCCTCGGGGATTTCAAACTTCATGAAGGCGGCTTCCTCGACCGTGATATGCAGGTCGACGCCGCCGAGCGCGTCCACGACCGCCTTCATGCCCTCGTAATCGATCATCGCGAAATTGTCGATCTCAAAACCGAAGGTCTGCTCCAGCGTGTCCATGAGGAGCGTCGGTCCGCCGATCGCGCAGGCGCTGTTGACCTTTCTCGGGCCGTATTCGGGAATCACGGCCTCCAGGTCCCGCATGATGGTCGTGAGGAAAATCTTATGCAGATCATAGTTGATGGAGCAGAGGATCATCGAGTCGGAGTTTCCGTTTCCGGAGCCGACGTCGATTCCGATGAGGAGCACATTGTACACGCCGGTCCTATTGACGGAATGCACGGTTTCCGTCTCCTCCGTCGTTGTTTCCGTCGTGGATTCCGTCGTGCCGATCAGCGAATAGTTCACGCCCTCCTTCACTTCCTCGGTGGTCGTGGGCTCCGTCGACGCCGCCGTCGGGATATAGGTCTCGCCCTCCGCGACATAATTGGACTGGTTGTAGAAATAGCGGAACACGCCGAAGGCCGCAAGCACCCCCGTGACGATCAGGGCAAGGAGTATGATGCCCGTCACGAGAAGCGCCGACGTCCATTTCTTCCGGTGCGGCTTTTTCGCGCCTTCCGGCGCTTCCTCGTCGATTTCGGGCTCAGGGGGAGCGTCTTTTTCCGGCTCTTCTTCCCTTGCACCTTCTTCCTCAGCGTTTTCTTCCGGAAGCGCCGCGGGAGCTTTCTCCGTTTCCCCGGGCTGTTCCGCGGCTTCCGTCTTCTCGGGCGAGGAAGCTTGTTCGGGGACGGTTTCAGCCGCCGGGGCTTCTGTCCGTTCTTCCTCAGGAGGCAGGGCAGGCAGCTCCTCCGGAACTTCGCTCACGACAGCTGCTGCCGCGCTCTTCCGGAGCCGTTCCTGCGATCTTTCGCGCATAGACGCACGCCGGGCAGCGTGATCCCGCTTCCCGGCTTTCTTTCCCGTCTTTGTCCGTCCGGGAGTTGTCTCGCAGAGTTCCTTGCTTTTCTCTTCCCCGTCCATCGTTTTTCTCCGTACCTTACGCCTCTCCCCAGGAGAAACGGAAGTTCATCATCTCGCTGACTTCGCTCATCAGCGAGATCATTCTGAACGCGCTGACGTCGTGCGAGACGTACCTCAGCGACCGCTTTGCCGCGCCGGCCAGCACGCTAAGATCCACAGCCTGCGCCTTGTGCCCGATCATGCTCACAAAGGAGTGCACGCGCATTGTCAGCTCTTCACCCTGCAGGTTTTCCCTGCAGCTTTTGATATAATCCACGGCCTCGCTGCCGCTTAAATACCGCCCGCCGGCTTCGATGCCGCCGAGTTCGTCAATGACAGCCCTCACGCCCTCATGCGAAAGAAAGGCGTGATTGTCCGCCCGGCGTCCGCGGCCTCTTCGCGCATCGTCCAGAGACTCGTAAGGATACAGCAGGACGCAGCGCTCTTCATAATTGACATCAATGACGATCACAGCGTCCGGCGCCGCTTTTTTGTCGGCGCCGACCGTGAAAATAAGACACCAAGGGGCCTTTTTTTTCGCCATAATAAGACCTCTTTACCGGCTGATTTTGTCCAGATGCCAGATTTCGTCCACGTACTGCTGAATCGTACGGTCCGAAGAGAATTTGCCGCAGCGGCAGGTCTGAAGAAGGGCCATTCTCGACCAGCGCGTCTGATCCTTATAGGCATCGTTCGCACGCATGCAGGCATCGTGATAGGACATGAAATCCTTCAGGATGAAATAGGTATCCGCCGCCTGGCCGTATTCGCCGAGGAGGCTGTTGTAAAGCTCGCGGAACAGCTCCGGGTTGTCCGGCGAATAGCTGCCGTTCACGAGCTGTACGAGCACATCCCGAAGCTCCGGATTGTTCTCGATATAATCCGCCGGACGATAGCCGCCCTCGCGCTCCAGCCGGATGACCTCATCCGAGCTCATGCCGAAGACAAAGGCGTTCTCCTCGCCGACCTTCTCGATGATTTCCACGTTCGCGCCGTCCATCGTACCGAGCGTCGGCGCGCCGTTCAGCATGAACTTCATGTTGGAGGTGCCGGAGGCCTCGCGGGAAGCCGTCGAGATCTGCTCGGAAATATCGGCCGCCGCGAAGATCAGCTCCGCGTTCGAGACCTTGTAGTCCTCGATGAAGACCACCTTGATCCGTCCGCCGATGGAAGCGTCGTTATTGATGACGTCCGCCACCGAGTTGATCAGCTTGATGGTCAGCTTCGCGCGGATATAGCCCGCCGCCGCCTTCGCGCCGAAGATATAGGTGTGCGGATAGTAGCTCTCGGCAAAGGCCGGATCCGTCTTGATCTTGTTGTACACATACATGATGTGCAGAATATTCATCAGCTGGCGCTTGTACTCGTGCAGACGCTTGACCTGTACGTCGAAGATCGAGAAGGGGTTCACGTCAATGTGGTTGTGCTCGCGGATATAGTCGGCGAGGCGCAGCTTGTTGCGGAACTTGATGTTCATGAACTCGTTCCGCGCCTGCTCGTCGTCAAGATAGGCTTCGAGCTTCTCCATCTCGTTGAGGTTCGTGAGCCATCCGTCTCCGATCCGCTTCGTCACCCAGTCCGCAAGGAGCGGGTTGCCGTGGCGGAGGAATCTTCTCTGCGTGATGCCGTTCGTGAAGTTGTGGAACTTCTCGGGCCAGAGCTCGTAGAAGTCCTTCAGCTCGCGCGTTTTCAGGATCTCGGTATGCAGCTCCGCAACGCCGTTGACGGAGAAGGAACCGACGATCGCAAGATACGCCATCCTTACCTGGCCGGAATGCAGGATCGCCATGCGGTCAACCTTCGACTCGTCATTCGGATACTTCTCGCGCAGCATCGTCACAAAGCGGCGGTTGATTTCCTCGATAATCGCGTAGACACGCGGCAGGAGACGCTCGAAGAGGTCGATCGGCCACTTTTCCAGCGCTTCCGACATGATCGTGTGGTTCGTATAGGCGCAGCAATGGGTGACGATTTCCCAGGCCTCGTCCCATTCGTAGTTCTCCACGTCCATGAGAAGCCGCATCAGCTCGGCGACCGTCATGGACGGATGCGTATCGTTCATCTGGAAGACGACCTTGTTCTGGAAGCCCTCGAGGCTGCCGCCGTGCGATTCCTTGTACTTGCGGATCGCGGTCTGCAGGGAAGCCGAGATGAAGAAATACTGCTGCTTTAAGCGCAGCTCCTTGCCGGCATAGTGGTTATCATTCGGATACAGCACCTCGACAATGTTCTTTGCCAGGTTTTCCTGCTCGATGGCCTTGGCATAGTCGCCGCGGTCGAAGGAGTCGAGGTTGAAGGTGTTGATCGGCTCCGCGTCCCAGATCCGGAGCGTATTGACGACACCGGATTTGTAGCCGACGATCGGCATGTCGTAGGGAACCGCGAGGACCGAATTGTAGTCCACGAGATCAAAGTGTTCGCGGCCCTTTTCATCGACCGTGTAGGACATTCTGCCGCCGAATTTGACTTCGCAGGCATATTCCGGACGGCGGATTTCGAAGGGGTTGCCGTTCTTCAGCCAGTTGTCCGGAACTTCACGCTGGTAGCCGTTCTGAATGCGCTGTGCGAACATGCCGTATTTGTAGCGGATGCCGCAGCCGTAGGCGCCGTAGCCGAGGGTGGCGAGCGAATCCAGGAAGCAGGCCGCCAGTCTGCCGAGGCCGCCGTTTCCGAGCGCCGGATCCGGCTCCCGGTCCTCGATCGCGTTCAGGTCGAAGCCGAGCTCCGCGAGCGCCTCGCGCACCTCGTCATCCTCGCAGATCGAAATCAGCATGTTGCCTAAAGCGCGGCCCATCAGGAATTCCATCGACATATAGTACAGGATCTTGACGTCCTGCTTCTCGTAGGCCTTGTGTGTCTGGATCCAGTCGTCGATAATCTGATCCTTGACGGTGAGCGCCACCGCCTGGAACATCTGCTCGTTCGTTACTTCGTCAATATCTTTCCGGAACAGGACCTTCGCGTTCTCCTGTACCTCTTTCTTAAAATCCTCTTTGTCAAATTTTCTGCTGTTCAATGTGTTCTCTCTCCGTTCTGTAGTCTTCAGGCGATCACCTCAACGCCGAGGGTGCAGTCCTCGCCGTTGATATTCCAGTTCTTGACATAGCCTTTCGCACCGGCTTCCACTTCCAGCCCGAGCGTGTCGGCCATAATGTCTTCCGCGTTTTCGGTAAAGACGGTCCGGATCAGTTCCGTTCCCTCGTAGGAGATCCGGATCCGGTCGGTAACGTTGAAATCCGCTTCCTTCCGCATCGTCTGAATCTTGGAGATCAGCTCGCGCACGAAGCCCTCGCGCACCAGCTTGTCCGTCAGATTCGCATCGAGAACCACGGTTTCCTCTCCGTTGTTCTCCGTGACATAGCCTTCCTTCTGCGTCATTTCAATCAGAAGGTCCTCTTCCGCAAGCTCCACCGGGCTGCCGTCGAAATCGAAATGCAGCGCGCCGGTCGATTTCAGTTCGTCCATCGCGGCGTTGCCGTCGAGATCTGAGAGCGCCGCACGGATCTTCCCGAGCAGCTTCCCGTATTTCGGACCGACCGTCCGAAGCTGCGGCTTGAAGAGGTAGGTGGTGAAATCACGCACATCGTCCGTGAATTCGATTTCCTTGATATTCAGCTCGTCCAGAATGATTTCCCGGTAGAATTCCCCGAGATCGTAGGGCGCCTTCACGAACATCTTCTGAAGCGGCTGGCGGTTCTTCAGGTTCGCCGCGTTTCTTGCCGCGCGTCCCATGACGACAAGCTTCAGGACGAGGTCCATGTTCTTTTCAAGCTCCGGATCGATCCGGCTCTCGTCCGCCTCCGGATACAGGCAGAGGTGGATCGATTCCTTCGCCGAAGGATCCACGTTTCTCACGATATTCTGATAGATTTCCTCCGTCATGAAGGGAATCATCGGCGCCGCGAGAAGGGACAGGTCCCGAAGGCAGGTGAAGAGCGTCATATAGGCGTTCACCTTGTCTTCCGGCATGCCCTTGGCCCAGAAGCGGTCCCTCGAACGGCGGACATACCAGTTCGACAGGTCGTCCGTAAACTCCTGCAGAGCGCGGGAAGCCTCGAAAATCTTATAGGTGTCGAGGTCTGTATCCACCGTGCGGATCAGGGTGTTCAGCTTCGACAGGATCCAGCGGTCCATGACCGGAAGATTCTCAGGCTGCCACTTTCCGTTCGTCAGATAGTCCATCGGATTGAACTGATCGATCTCGGCGTAGAGCGCGTAGAAGGCGTAGGTGTTCCAGAGGGTGCCCATGAACTTCGAACGGCCCTCGATCACGGCGTCCTTCGAGAAGCGCTTCGGAAGCCAGGGGGCGGAGTTCGAATAGAAATACCAGCGGATCGCGTCGGAGCCGTAGGAAGCGAGCGCTTCGAAGGGATCCACCGCGTTGCCCTTGGATTTCGACATCTTCTGGCCGTTCTCGTCCTGCACGAGGCCGAGCACGACGACGTTCTCATACGGCGAGCGGTTGAAAAGCAGGGTTCCTTCCGCCATCAGCGAATGGAACCAGCCTCTCGTCTGGTCGACCGCCTCCGAGATGAACTGCGCCGGATACTGCTCTTCGAAGAGCTCCTTGTTTTCAAAGGGATAGTGATGCTGCGCGAAGGGCATGGCGCCGGAGTCGAACCAGCAGTCGATGACCTCCGGAACGCGCTTCATCTTCTTCCCGCACTTCGGGCAGTTCAGGAGAATCTCATCGATATAAGGGCGGTGGAACTCGACGGTCTTCGCCTTTTCGTCGCCGCTCTTTTCGAAGAGCTCCGCGCGCGAGCCGACGCATTCACGGTGCCCGCATTCGCATTCCCAGATATTTAAGGGCGTGCCCCAGTAGCGGTTTCTCGAGATCGCCCAGTCCTGAATGTTCTCCAGCCAGTTGCCGAAACGGCCCTTGCCGATGGAATCCGGCGTCCAGTTGACGGTATTGTTATTGCGGATCAGGTCGTCGCGGACCGCCGTCTCGCGGATATACCAGGAATCACGCGCATAGTAGATCAGCGGGGTGTCGCATCTCCAGCAGTGCGGATATTCGTGCTCGAATTTCGGCGCGGTGAAGAGGAGGCCCGCCTTCTCAAGATCCTGAAGGATCACCGGATCGGCCTTCTTGACGAAGAGCCCCGCGTAGGGCGTTTCCTTCGTCATTTCGCCCTTGCCGTCCACGAACTGGACGAAGGGCAGGCTGTATTTTCTGCCGACGTTCGCGTCGTCTTCACCGAAGGCCGGCGCGATGTGGACGATGCCCGTACCGTCGGTCATCGTGACGTAGGAATCGCAGGTCACATAGAAGCCTTTTTCCGGCAGGGTCGCCACATAGTCTCCTGTAAAGGAGAACAGCGGCTCGTACTCCATGTACTCGAGGTCTTTACCGGTATAGCTTTCCACCGTCTCGGGCTTTGCATCCTTGTTTCTGCCGAGAATGACGGATTCCACGAGGGCTTCCGCCATGATGTAGAAGCAGTCTTCATCCTCGACGTGGACCTTGACATATTTCTCGTCCGGGTTCACGCAGAGCGCGACGTTCGAGGGAAGCGTCCAGGGCGTCGTCGTCCAGACGAGGAAGTAGGTGTTCTCCTGTCCCTTCACCTTGAAACGCGCGATCGCCGAGCGCTCCTTGACGGTCTTGTAGCCCTGGGAGACCTCGGCTGTTGAAAGCGGGGTGCCGCATCTCGGGCAGTAGGGAACGATCTTGAAGCCCTTGTAGAGGAGCCCCTTGTCCCAGATTGTCTTGAGGGCCCACCATTCGGACTCGATATAATCGTCGTGATAGGTCACGTAAGGATTGTCCATGTCCGCCCAAAAGCCGACGGTGCCGGAGAAATCCTCCCACATGCCCTTGTATTTCCACACGGATTCCTTGCATTTCTCAATGAAGGGCTCCATGCCGTATTCTTCGATCTGATCCTTGCCGTTCAGGCCGAGCAGCTTCTCGACCTCCAGCTCCACCGGCAGACCGTGGGTATCCCAGCCGGCTTTTCTCGGCACATAGTAACCCTTCATCGTGCGGTAGCGCGGGATCATGTCCTTGATCGCGCGGGTTTCCACGTGGCCGATGTGCGGCTTGCCGTTCGCGGTCGGCGGGCCGTCATAGAAGGTATAGACCGGGCAGCCCTCCCGTTCCTTTTCGCTCTTGCGGAAGATATCCCGCTCCTTCCAGAACTGCTCGATTTTCTTTTCTCTTTCCACAAACTTCTGGTCTGTCGGAACCTTGTTATACATATTCACCTCATGTTTACCGGGGATTCCTAAGCGGCGCCTGAAAATCACGTCGGCCGCCCGTATTCACAACGAAGGCGTACGTAAAAGAATCTCTCCAGCGTACGCCTTCTATTCGTGTTACTGCATTATTCCGCGGCGGATTCGGTTTCAGCCGCGTTCAGCACTTCGCTCTTGTACATCGGGATGACCTTCTTGACGGTCGCGATCACGTTCTCATAGACATGATAGCGACTGTAGCGCTCCTGAAGCTCCTGATAGCGCTCGGCAAAAAGAGCGGTCTTCCGGTTCGTCAGCTCCGTCTCCTCCGCTGTCTTGCGAAGCTCCGGATCATCGTCGCTCACGCAGCGAAGCACGCAGGACGTGGGGTTACTGGCCGATACGGAATCTTCAAACACCTTGATTTCGCCTGTTTTCATCGTCCAGGCAAGCGCACGGTAGGTCGTGGGCTCTTCGCCCTCCGCCGCCGCATCCGAAGGAGAAATCGTCATCGTACCGGTCTGGGTGACGCGGACCGTCGTGCTCTCGGCAAAATCATTCACGATATCGCTGATTTCCTCGCCGGCCATCAGCTTTTCCTGAATCGCCGCAGCCGCTTCCTCACGGTGCGCCTTCTGCTCTTCCGCCGTATACTTCTCGGCGGCTTCGGTCTCGGCGGTTTCGTCTGCGGCTTCCGTCTCCTCGGCAGAAGTCTCCGACGGCTTTTCCTGAATCGCGCCGACAAAGAGGCCTTCCACGTTCTTTCTCGTGAACTCCGCCTCATCGAAATTCGTATCCACGTCGGCGATCATCGACATCATGACCCGCACCGCCAGTGCATTCTCGGTCAGGAACTGCTTCAGAAGCTCGTCCGAGCAGCCGGAGGCTTCCACGACGTTCGCTTCGTCTTCCTTGAATTTATCAAAAGCAATATCTACCTTCGCAAGGTCCTCGGCGCTCAGCGTGATGCCGTCCGATGCCGCCTTCTTCAGGAGGCGCTTCGTCTGCAGGAGCTTGTTGACGCCCTCCACATAGTTCAGCTCGTAGTAGGTTCTTCCGTTCTCTTCCGCGTCCCAGAAATCCTCATAGCTCTGGTACATATAGGAAATCATGAATTCCGAAGAACTTTCCACCAGGTACTGCGAAGCATAAATATACAGTTTCGCCTCGTCAAGCGAATACTTTTCGCCTTCCAGAACAACCGCTGTCTGGTTCGAGCCGTTTCTTTCCGCGACGGAACTGCAGCCCGCGAGCGCTGACAGTGAAAGAACGAGTGCGGCGACGGCCGCTGCGATTCCGGCTAAATGTTTTCTCATAAAACTCCTCCCTCTAAGAAGGGAAAACGCAGTCTCCCTTCTTAATCTGAACACTAACTAAAGAATTTTAACACACTTCTTCTAAATAAGCAACTCTTTTATCTCCAAAAGAAGCCGCCGAAGCACGTCAAGGACGGATTCTTTTCCCGCAGATGCGAGATTCATCCGGTGCCAGCGCAGTCCCGGCGTCTCTCCGGGGATAAACTGCATGGCCCCTTTCATATTCGCGATCAGGACGGGGATGTTCTCCGTCTTCACGTTCGCGTAGGGCACGAAGCGGAAGGAAAGCTCCATCTCGTTGCCCTTCACCTCGGAAATGTAGACCGAGCGCGCGAGATTCTTGAGCTCGCTGACGGACAGAAGCTTCTGCACGGCCGCCGGCGGTTCTCCGAAGCGGTCCGCAAGCTCGTCCTCGAGCTCCGTGCGGTCCTCGGCGCTCTGGATCAGCGAAATCCGCTTGTAGATTTCAAGCTTCAGGCTCTCATTCCCGATGTAGGAAGAAGGAATGTAGGCTTCCTCGCGGATATCGAGAAGCGTATCCACGTCCGAGGTGTCCTGCGGAAGGCCTCTCGCCTCCTTCACCGCCTGCGAAAGCATCTTGCAGTAGAGATCGTAGCCGACCTCCGTCATGTGGCCGGACTGCGCGTTTCCGAGGACGGCGCCGGCCCCGCGGATCTCGAGGTCCTGCATCGCGATCTTGATGCCGCTTCCGAGCTCCGTAAACTGCCGGATCGCCTCCAGCCGCTTCTGAGCTTCCTCCGTCATCACTTTATTCCGGCGGTACATGATAAAGGCATAGGCCTGACGGTTCGAGCGGCCCACGCGTCCCCGGAGCTGGTAGAGCTGCGAGAGACCGTAGCGCTCGGCGTCGTGAATAATGATCGTATTGACGTTCGGAATGTCGAGACCGGTTTCGATGATGGTCGTCGAGACGAGGACGTCGATCTCTCCTTCGATGAAGGAAAGCATCCGTCGCTCCAGCTCCCGCTCGGACATTTTGCCGTGCGCGAAGGAAACCTCGGCGTCCGGCACGAGACTCTGAATCTTTGCCGCCACGTCCGCAATGTCCTGCACGCGGTTGTAGACGTAGTACACCTGTCCGCCGCGGGCAAGCTCCCGGGAAATCGCTTCCCGCACGAGCTCCTCCGCGTACTCCATCACATAGGTCTGGATCGCCCGGCGGTCCGTCGGCGGCTCGGAAAGCACGCTCATGTCCCGCACGCCGATCATGCTCATGTGAAGCGTCCTCGGGATCGGCGTCGCCGTGAGCGTCAGGACGTCCACCGTTTTCTTCAGCTGCTTGATCTGCTCCTTATGCTTTACGCCGAAGCGCTGCTCCTCATCGATGATCAGAAGCCCGAGATCCCGAAATTTCACATCCTTCGACAGGATCCGGTGCGTACCGATCACGATATCCGCCTCGCCCTTCTGAAGCGCCCGCACGGCCGCCTTCTGCTGCTCCTCCGTGCGGAAGCGCGAGAGAAGCTCCACGCGGACCGGGAAATCCTTCAGCCGCTGCACGAAGGTATTGTAATGCTGCTGCGCGAGGATCGTCGTCGGCACGAGATACGCGACCTGCTTGGAATCCTGCACGGCCTTGAAGGCGGCCCGGAGCGCCACCTCGGTCTTTCCGAAGCCGACGTCGCCGCAGATCAGGCGGTCCATGATTTTCCCGGATTCCATGTCCTCCTTGACGGCGTCGATCGCTTCGAGCTGGTCGGCGGTTTCCTCATAGGGGAACATTTCCTCGAATTCCGACTGCCAGACCGTATCCGGCGAATACTGATAGCCGCTGCCGTTCTGGCGGAGCGCGTAGAGTTCCACGAGCTCCTCCGCCACCTCGTCGACCGCGGTCTTCACGCGTGAGCGCGTCTTCTTCCACTCCGGGCTGTCCAGCCGGTTCAGCTTCGGCGGCTTCGCGTCCGCCGAGGCGTATTTCTGCACGACGTCGAGGTTTGTGACCGGTATGTAGAGCGTTCCCGAGGAGCCGTAGGAAATCTGCATGTAGTCCCGGGTCACGCCGTCCATCGTCAGGTCGACGATTCCCCGGTAGATGCCGATGCCGTAGTTCTCATGAACCACATAGTCGCCGGCCGAAAGCTCCGAGAAATTGCGGATTTTCTGCCCGCCCTCGAATTTCGGGCGGCGCTTTTTCTTCTTCGGCGCCCCGAGGATATCCCCTTCCGTGAGGAGCATGAATTTCAGCTCGGGATAGCTGAAGCCCCGGTGCAGCTGCCCGTAGGTCACAAGAAGCGAGCCCGGCGGAATCTCCTCCGCGCCGGCCGGATCATAGTAGGAACGGATGCCGTATTCCCGAAGCTCCTCCGCCATGCGCGCCCCGCGCGTTTTCGAGGGCACCATGAGGCAGGCGCTGTAGCCCCGCGAAAGATACTCGCGAAGGTCCGAGGTCAGGCCTTCGAAATTTCCCTGATAGGAGACCATCGGCTGGACGTTCACAAGGAAGGACTCCTTAATGTGCAGCATCGGCGGCCGGCTGTCAAAGCCGGTGAGGGCGAGCGTCCGGCCGGTATCGAGCCCGGCGAAGGTTTCCGCCGTGTTCCTTAAGACCTTTCCTTCGCCCGGAAGCGCCATGCCGCTTCGAAGGCGCATGGCAAGGCTTTCGGAGAATTCCGCCTCGGTGCCCTCGCCCTGCTCCTTGAGCCTTGCGGGCTCGACAAGCACGAGGAGCGCGTTCTTCGGCAGATAGTCGAGAATCGTGTCCTGCTTTTCGTAAAAGTACGCGGAAAGCCCCGTGAGGCGCCCCTTATAATATCCGTCCTCCAGTTCATCCGAAAGCTCCCGGTACATCGCCTGAAGCGAGGCCGCGGCCTCATATTCATCCTTCTGTTTGAAGGACTCCTTCAGCGTCTCGTAGTCCTTCCGGATGCCGGAAAGCGCCCGCCCCTTCGCTTCCTCCGAAGGGAAAAGCTCGGTCACGGGGAAAACGGAGATCCGGGAAACGCTTTCGTCCGAGATCTGCGTCTCGGGGTTGAAGGTTCGGATCGTGTCGATTTCCGTATCGAAGAAGTCGATGCGGTGCGGACGGTCCTCCGTAATGTCGAAAATATCCAGAATTCCGCCGTGAAGCGAGAATTCGCCGGGCGCCTCCACCCGCGCCGTACGCTCGTAGCCGAGCCGAATGAGGCATCTCACCACGGCTTCCGGTTCAACGACCGCGCCTTCCTCAAGGTCCAGAATGCTGCCCTCAAATTCCTCAAACGGCGGCAGCAGGTTCATCACGGCGGCAAAGGTTGTCACGATTACATAATCGCCGCCCTCACGGATCTTCCGGAGGGTGCGCATCCGCTGGCGCGAGAGTTCATTCGAGCGGATGTCCGCCTGATAGAACAGCAGATCCTTTTCCGGGAAGCTCACGACATGGTCCGAGAAGACGGACAGATCCTCCGCAAGGCTCCTCGCGTCGCTGTCCGAATGCACCACAATAAGACGGGCCTCAAAACTGCCCGTCCTGCATGCGATATGTGCGCGTTCGGATTCGGTGGTCCCGGAGAGGACGACCGGTCCCGCGCCTTCACGAAGAAGCTCTTCCGCCCGGACAACCGAGGCCAGCTTCCGAAGCGTTCCGTCCAGCGCGGTCATTTACGTCCTCCTGCTCCCGTTATAGCGGTTCATGGCTTCATCGGTCCCTTTTGTCATCATCACGACCGCCGCTTCCGCCGCATCCGCCGCGGCTTCCTCCATGATCTTCTTCTCCTCCGCCGTAAAATGCGACAGCACGAAGCTCACGAGGTCCATCCGCTCCGGCTGCTTCCCGACGCCGATCCTCACGCGCTGAAACTCCTGGGACGCCAGCTCCAGGATGATGTTCTTCAGCCCGTTGTGGCCGCCCGCGGAGCCGGATTTCCGGATCCTTAAAGCGCCAAGCTCGAGATTCACGTCGTCGCAGAAGACGATCAGGTCTTCCGGCGGGACATTGTAGTATTCCGCCGCCTCGCGGATGCTCTCTCCGCTTAAATTCATATAGGTCTGCGGCTTCATGAGGAGTACCGGCATGCCCTCGATGAGCCCTTTTCCGATGAGGGCACGGTGCTTTTTCGTCCGCACCTCGATGCCGTATTTGTCCGCCAAAGCGTCAAGCGCCATAAAGCCGGCGTTGTGACGCGTATCTTCGTATTTCCGGTCAGGATTGCCAAGTCCTGCAATGATTACCATAATTTCCTCATTCTCCTGCGGCCGGGAGGGTCGAGCCGTCCACGCCCTCCGGTACCGTCACGCCGGTCACCGGGATCGGGCGATCGCGGTCAAAGACCTCCAGAGGATCGCAGAGATCGCTTAAAATTTCACTTTCCGGATACAGAATCGCCTTGTAGAGGAGCATTCCGTCCAGATTCCGGCGGCCCTGCCGGAAGTATCCGGTGCCGCCCGCCGTCGCGCTGTACTGCACCCAGGCGTGCTGCGACGAATCGACATTGCAGTAATAGTTGAAGCCCTTTTCCTTCAGATACATGTAGAGCTTGTTGTCGTCCGTATAGCCACGCCAGGAGCCGATATCCGCGCCGAAGGCAAAGATAATGATATCCACATCCCCGAGAAGCGGCTTCACCTCCGCCTCCCACCAGTCGGTATCCCGGTAGAAGCGCTCCGTCGGCTCGCCGTTCTCATCGCGCACCGTGCCCATGTCCATGTGGCCCCAGGTGTGGCTCGCAAACTTCCAGCCGGTATTTTTCAGCGCCGCCGCGACGGCCTTCGCCGTCTCCCGGTCCGCCTCGATATTCGGATTCTCATAGAGCCAGGTCTTCGGCCAGCGTTCGTAAATCGTGAGATCCACCTTCGCGGGATCCTTCGAACCGTAGGAAATCTCGGAGGTCCGGTAGCCGAAGATTCCGTTGTAGCCGGTCAGCGCGATCGTTCCCTTCGCGCCGTGATAGGAGAAATCCGGATGTTCCTCGACAAAGGCGTC
>CAMPAR010000054.1 GCA_946632055.1 uncultured Lachnospiraceae bacterium | reverse complement strand
GGGGCTGCGGCGGCAATATGCGTCCGGAATTTTACGCAGACCAGTTCCGGCGCTACGCGACCTACTGCCGCAATTACGGCAGCAACAAGCTGTTCAAGATCGCCTGCGGTCCTTCGGAAGACGACCAGGAGTGGACCGAGGTCCTGATGAAGAACGCGGCGCGCTATATGGACGGTCTCTCGATGCACTATTATACGGTGCCGGGAAACTGGGAGCACAAGGGCTCCGCGACGGAGTTTGATGAAAAAGACTGGTATGTGACGCTGTATAAGGCGCTGAAGATCGGCGAAATCATCCGTCATCACAAGAATATCATGGACCGTTATGATCCGGAGAAGCGGATCGCGCTCGTCGTGGATGAGTGGGGAACCTGGTTTGACGTCGAGCCCGGCACCAACCCCGGCTTCCTCTACCAGCAGAGCACGATGCGCGACGCACTCGTTGCCGGCGTTACGCTGAATATCTTCAACAAGAACGCGGACCGCGTGCGGATGGCGAATATCGCTCAGCTTGCCAACGTCCTTCAGTCGGTCGTGCTGACCGAGGGCAACAGGATGGTGAAGACGCCGACTTATCATGTCTTCCGCATGTTCAGCGCGCATCAGGGCGCCGAGCTTCTTTCGTCCGTCATGGATCAGGACTGCATCGGTGAAGAGGGCGCTTTCGTTCCGGATGTTACGGAATCCGCATCTCTTTCCGCGGACGGCAGCATCACCGTCACCCTGAATAATCTCTCCGTTTCCGAAGAGAAGAGCGTGGAAATTGCGCTGGCGGGAAAGAAGATCACGTCTGCTTCCGGCGAAATCCTGACGGCGGACTTCCGAGCGCACAATACCTTCGAGAATCCCGAGGCGGTCATGCCTTCCGTTCTGGAAGGACTGAAGCCTGAAGACGGAAAGCTTGCCGTTGCCCTTCCGGCGTCTTCGGTCGCCGTCCTGCACCTTTCGGCAGAATAAGAAAAATTCAGAGAGGTGCCTGAAGATTATGAATCGTGAGACATCCGCGCAAATTCCCTGCAGGAAATGTCTTCTTTCGGAGATCTCTGATGAGGCACTGTATCAGCAGGTCCGGCGCCTCATCGAGGCGATCCCGGAGGAAGAGCGCTGCAGCGAAGAGGAATACAGGCGCCGCCTGGACTGCTGCCGCGCCTGCGACCGGCTCCTGTCCGGCATGTGCCGGGCCTGCGGATGCTACGCGGAGCTTCGGGCGGCAAGACTAAAGGCTGCCTGCCCCGATTTCCCGAAAAAATGGTGAACAAAGAAAAGACTTTTTCTGAAAGTTCTGTGAACCGTAGAGAAAAGGTCTTTTTTTTATGCCGAAACTGTGCTATACTTCATCATGCATATTTATGCGAAGACGCCGTCCGAAGAGAAAGAAAGAACGCGGGCGGCGGATCATATGCAGAGGAGATTTTTATGGTTAAGAAAATGACGGCACTGTTCCTTTCGGCGGCTCTCGCGCTTTCGGTTTTAGCGGGATGCCAGAAGAAGACGGAAGAGGAAACGACGGCTTCCGCGGCGGAATCCACCAAAGAGTCGGAGACGGATACCTCGGAATCGGAAAGCACTTCCGGTGAAACGGGTACGGAGGATCCTTCCGAATCTGAAACGGAAGCACTGGAATTCACGGCGGAGGATTATTCCTTCGGACTGCTTGACAATGGTTTTATCGACGGCATAACGGCCGCGGACTATATCGACGTTCCGGATTTTTCGAAGGAATCGATCGACCTCGCCAAGGTGGAGCCGGATCCGCAGCTGATCGAAGCGCAGATTTCGGGCTTTATGCAGCAGTTCTCTTCCCAGAACACCGAGCGTGCGGTTGAGGACGGGGACAATGTCAATATCGACTACTCCGGCAGCATCGACGGCGTGAAGTTTGACGGCGGAACGGCCGAGGGCGCGGACGTCGTCGCGGGCTCGAAGCAGTTCATCGACGATTTCCTGACCCAGATCATCGGTCACAAACCGGGCGAAACTTTCGACGTGGAAGTGACCTTCCCCGAGGATTACGGCAACGAGGATCTCGCGGGCAAGGACGCCGTCTTTGAGGTGACGATCAATTATATCAGCGAGGTTCCGGAGCTTTCCGACGAGTGGGTGGAAGAGAATCTTGAAGCGGTTCAGTATTATTTCGGACAGACCTCCATCGAGGGCGCCGAGGACATCCGGGCCTTCATTCACGATTATTTCTACGACATGAACCTCTCGGAAGCGCTTTACGGCTACATCACCGACAATATCGAGGCGAAGGAAATCCCGGACAAGGCCTATGAGATTTCGAAGAAGATGACGGAGATCAGCCTGTACCGTTCCTACGGCGTGACGCCGGAGGAGTTCGTCGCCCAGGGCGGCGCGACCGAGGAGCAGATGGAGGAAGCCGTGAACAACGATGCGGTGATGATGCTTCTGTATCAGGCGATCGCGGAAAAGGAAGGCTGGAGCAACATTACCGAAGCGGACTTTGAAGAAGTGACAGGAAAAAAGGACAATCAGGAGCTCATTGACCAGTTCGGAAAAGGGTACATTTCCAAGTTCATTATCTATCAGCGCGCGGAAGAGTATATCCGCAGTCTGATACGTGTAGAAAGCGCCGAGGAAGAATGATTTATACCGAGCTTACCAAAAAAGCGATGCGCATCGCCTTCGACGCGCACTTCGGACAGACGGACCGCGGCGGCACGCCCTACATCTGCCATCCGCTGCATGTGGCGGACCAGATGCCGGACGAACGCACGACGGCAGCCGCCATTCTGCATGACGTCCTGGAGGACACGGACGTGACCGTGGAGGACCTTCGCCGGGAGGAGATCCCGGAGGAGGTCATCCGGATCGTCGAAATCCTGACCCGGGACCGGCGGATCAGCTACGCGTCCTACATAGACCGGATCATCGAGTCCGGAAACACGGACGCCCTTCTCGTGAAGCAGGCGGATATCCGCCACAATATGGACGAATCCCGGACCGAATCCGGGACGCTTCCGCGGAGCCTGAAGCATCGCTATGAGGAAGCTATCGTGCGGGTGGAGGCGGCGCTTAAGGAAGAAACCGCACTTCATGTCGTCAACGAATAAACGCGACCCTTCCGGTTGTTAAACAGGAGGAAAACTATTTTGGACAATTACGATTACAACCAGAACCAGAATCAGAATAATAACGGCAGCGGCAACAACAACAGAAACGGCGGCAACGGAAAGTTTCTCTTTATCCTGATCGCCGTGGTGGTTCTTCTTGTCATGATCTTCTCGGGCTCCCGGATCTGGAGCAGCCTCACGAGCCAGTTCTCGGAGGAAGTCAGCTACGATGAATTCGTGAAGCACGTCGAGAATAACGAAGTTACGGAAGTTGTGCTGTATGACGCTTCGCAGTGGCAGTTCAAGCTGAAGGACAGCCAGACCAAGACCTATTACACGGCCTATCTGCCGGACGAGGATATCGTGCCTCTCCTGAAGGAAAAGGGAATTACCTTCCAGGGCAAGGCGAGCTCCTCCTTCCTGCAGTACTTTCTGATCTACATCCTTCCTTCCGTCCTGATGATCGGACTCTTCGTGCTGATGATGCGGAAGCTCTCCGGCGGCGCGGGCGGTCTCGGCGGCATCATGGGCGTCGGAAAATCCAATGCGAAGAAGCACTCGGAGAAGAAAACCGGCGTGACCTTCGCGGACGTCGCGGGTGAAGACGAGGCGAAGGAATCCCTGGTGGAAATCGTGGACTTCCTTCATAATCCCCAGCGCTACGCCAAAATCGGCGCGAAGATTCCGAAGGGCGCGCTCCTTGTCGGCCCTCCCGGAACCGGTAAGACGCTTCTGGCGAAGGCGGTTGCGGGCGAGGCGCACGTGCCGTTCTTCTCGCTTTCCGGCTCGGACTTTGTGGAAATGTTCGTCGGCGTCGGCGCGTCGCGTGTGCGTGATCTGTTCAAGCAGGCGCAGGCGGAAGCCCCCTGTATTATTTTCATCGATGAAATCGACGCGATCGGTAAGTCGAGAGACTCTGTCTATTCCGGCGCGAATGATGAGCGCGAGCAGACCCTGAACCAGCTGCTGGCCGAGATGGACGGCTTCGATTCCAGCAAGGGCGTCATGATCATGGGCGCGACGAACCGCCCCGAGATTCTCGATAAGGCGCTCTTAAGACCCGGCCGTTTCGACCGGCGCATCATCGTGGACAAGCCGGACCTTAAAGGACGCGAGGCAATCCTGAAGGTGCACGCGAAGGACGTCAACATGGCGGACAACGCGGACCTTCACGAGATTGCGCTTGCCACCTCCGGCGCGGTCGGCTCGGACCTTGCGAATATGATCAACGAGGCGGCGATCAATGCCGTCCGCCACGGCCGCATGGCGGTCACGCAGGCGGATCTCTTCGAAGCGGTCGAGGTGGTGCTGGTCGGCAAGGAAAAGAAGGACCGCATCATGTCGCAGGAGGAGCGGCGCATCGTTTCCTACCATGAAATCGGACACGCGCTGATTTCCGCCCTGCAGAAGAATTCGGAGCCGGTGCAGAAGATCACGATTGTGCCGAGAACGATGGGCGCTCTGGGTTATGTTATGCAGACGCCGGAAGAGGAAAAATACCTGAACAGCAAGAAGGAGCTGGAGGACATGATCGTGATGTCCCTCGGCGGACGCGCGGCGGAGGAGATCGTCTTCGGCGACGTCACGACCGGCGCGGCGAACGATATCGAGAAAGCCACCTCCTATGCACGTTCGATGATTACGATGTACGGCATGTCCGATCACTTCGGACTGATGCAGCTCGAGTCGATCGAGAGCCAGTATCTGGACCGCCGGCGCGTCATGAACTGCGCGGATTCGACCGCCGCCGAGGTGGACAACGAGGTCCGGCTGATGCTTGCAGCGGCCTATGAGCAGGCGAAGAGCATGCTGAAGGAAAACCGAGAGATCATGGACAAGCTCGCCGCGCATCTGATTGAGAAGGAAACGATCACCGGCGAGGAATTCATGCGGATTTACCGCGGCTACAAGGCGGAGATCGAAAGCCGGAACGCGGAAGCGGAGAGCGCTCCGGAAGACACTGCTTTGCAGGAAGATGCAGAGAAAGCGCCGAAAAGTGCTGAGGTTCAGAAAGATGCGGAGAATGCGCCGGAAGAAAAACCGGTTTCTCCTTCCGAGTCCGCCCCGGATCCGCGCGTCGTGCTTCCGGTACCGGAGAACGGAGTCGACGGAAACTGAAGTCACGGAGAACTGATGCATGAGTCAGAGCTTTGACATTGAAGAAGAGCTGAAGAAACTCCCGGCAAAACCGGGAGTTTACTTGATGCATAACAGCCTGGACGAGATCATCTATGTCGGGAAGGCCATCAAGCTGAAAAACCGGGTGCGGCAGTATTTCCAGTCCTCAAGGAACAAATCCGCGAAGATCCTGAAAATGGTCAGCCATATTGCCTGGTTTGAATATATTGTTACGGACTCGGAGCTCGAGGCGCTGATGCTCGAGTGCAACCTCATCAAGGAATACCGCCCGCGCTACAACACGATGCTGACCGACGACAAGGGATACCCGTACATCCGGGTGACCGTGGACGAGGATTTCCCCCGGGTCTACAAGGTTCATCAGATGAAAAAGGACCGGAGCCGGTACTTCGGCCCCTATACCTCCCACACGGCGGTCAGTGATACGCTGGAGCTTCTGCAGAAGCTGTTTCCCTTAAGAACCTGCCGGCGCGTGCTGCCGCGCGATATCGGGAAGGAGCGGCCCTGCCTGAATTATCACATGGGCCTCTGCACGGCGCCCTGCCAGGGAAAGATTTCCAAAGAGGAATACGGCCGGAATGTGGAGCAGGTGCTCCGATTCCTGTCCGGAGACACGAAGGAAATCATCCGCGATCTCACAAATAAAATGAACGCGGCCTCGGAGGAACTGAACTTTGAGGAGGCGATCCGTTTAAGAGAGCTTCTCTCCTCCGTGAAGCATGTGGCGGAAAAGCAGAAGATCACCGATACCGGAGAAACTTTCGACCGGGACGTGATCGCCTGCGCGGCCGAGGGGAACGAGGCCATAGTGCAGGTCTTCTTCATGCGCAGCGGGAAGATGATGGGAAGAGATCACTTCCACATGGAGTGCGAGGAAGGCACGACCCGCTCCGAAATTCTCGAGAATTTCGTGAAGCAGTTTTACAGCGGCACGCCCTTTATCCCCGGCGAGCTGTTCCTGCAGGAGGAAATCGCGGACCAGCTCGCGATCGGCGCCTGGCTTTCGGAGCTCCGCGGCCGGAAAGTGGCCGTCATCGTTCCGAAAAGGGGCGAAAAAGAGCGCCTGATCGAGCTGGCGGAAAAGAATGCATGGACGGTCCTCGAACGCGATAAGGACAAAATACGGCGCGAGGAGCTGCGTACGCGCGGCGCCGTCCGGGAAATCGAAGCCTGGACGGGTCTCTCGGACCTGCACCGCATGGAGGCCTATGATATCAGCAATATCAGCGGCTTTGAATCGGTCGGCTCGATGGTGGTCTTTGAGGACGGGAAGCCGAAGAAGAACGACTACCGGAAGTTCCGGATCCGGACGGTTTCCGGCCCGGACGACTACGCCTCGATGGCGGAGGTCATCGGCCGGCGCCTGAAGCACGAGAAGCTGCCCGACCTGATTCTGATGGACGGCGGAAAAGGGCAGGTTCACATTGCGGAGCGGGTGCTTCGGGAAAACGGAATCTCGATTCCGGTCTGCGGCATGGTGAAGGACGATCACCACAATACCCGGGGACTGTATTATCAGGATACGGAGATCCCGGTGGACCGTCACAGCGAAGGCTTCCACCTGATCACGAGGATTCAGGACGAGGCGCACCGCTTCGCGATCACCTATCACCGCGGACTGCATACCAAAAACTCCATCCAGTCCGTGCTTTCCGGAATCCCGGGAGTCGGACCGAAGCGCGAAAAGGCGCTGATCCGGCACTTTACGGATATGGACGCTTTGAAGGCGGCGAGCGTGGAGGAGATTGCCGCGATCGACGGCTTCAACCGGCCGGCCGCGGAAAAAGTCGTCTCGTTCCTGCATCCGGAGGCTTCGGAAGAAACGCAGCCCGCAGAAGAGAAAGAAAACAATACTACAGGAAGAGGAAGTCAAAATGCCGATTAAAATTCCGGTGGATCTTCCCGCGGCCCGGACGCTGCAGGAAGAGAATATTTTCATCATGGACCAGAACCGGGCGATGTCCCAGGATATCCGCCCTTTGCGGATTCTCGTCCTGAACCTGATGCCGACTAAAATTGTGACGGAGACCCAGCTTGCCCGGCTCCTCGGGAATACGCCGATTCAGATCGAAATGGAGCTTGTCAAGGTGTCCCACGAGCCGAGGCATACCGCGAAAGAGCACATGATTGCCTTTTACCGGACCTTCTCCGAAGTGGAAGACCAGTTCTTCGACGGAATGGTCATTACCGGCGCTCCGGTGGAGCACCTGCCTTTCGAGGAGGTGGACTACTGGGAGGAGCTCTGCACCATCATGGAGTGGTCCAAAACGCACGTCTACAGCACCTTCCACATCTGCTGGGGCGCGCAGGCCGGACTGTATTATCACTACGGAATCAATAAGCTGCCGCTCGAGAAGAAGATGTTCGGGGTCTTCCGCCACCGTGTGACGCACCGGAATTCCATCCTGTTCCGCGGCTTCGACGACGTGTTCCTGATCCCGCATTCCCGCCATACGGGCGTGGACCGGGACGAGATCGTCGCGGAGCACCGCCTGAAGATCCTCGCGGAATCCGACGAGGCCGGCGTCTACTGCGTTTCGACCGACGGCGGACGCCAGATTTTCGTGACGGGGCATGCGGAATATGATACGGAGACGCTTGCCTCCGAATACTTTCGCGATAAGAATCTCGGCCTTCCGATCGAGGTGCCGAAGAATTACTTCCCCGGGGACGACGATACGCAGGAGCCGAAGAACACCTGGAGATCCAGCGCAAACCTGCTGTTCTCGAACTGGCTGAATTATTTTGTATACCAGTCGACGCCCTATGAGCTTGACAGAATCCGATCCTTCGAGGGACTATAAAACGCTCTGAAAAGGTCGAAAAATCGCATGGATGCCGTCAAAAAACAGGTGGCATTTTACACCGAAATGTAGTATAGTATCACTATGAGAGAAATATTTCCAGGAGGGAATACCATGTTTAATAATGCACCAGTAGTGAAAATCGGACTTGTGGCTGTCAGCCGAGACTGTTTCCCGGAATCTCTGTCCGTAAACAGAAGAAAGGCCTTGATGGCTGCCTATACCGCGAAGTACGGCGAGGGCAGCGTCTATGAATGCCCCATCTGCATCGTCGAGAGCGAGATCCATATGGTTCAGGCGCTCGAGGACATCAAGGCAGCCGGCTGCAACGCGCTCTGCGTCTATCTCGGCAACTTCGGTCCGGAAATTTCCGAAACCCTGCTTGCCAAGCATTTCGACGGCCCGAAGATGTTCGTTGCGGCAGCGGAAGAGAGCCAGAACGATCTGTCTGACGGCAGAGGCGACGCTTACTGCGGTATGCTGAACGCCAGCTACAACCTGCAGCTCAGAAACATCGGCGCCTATATTCCGGAGTACCCGGTCGGCGATGCGGAGGACTGCGCGGACATGATCCACGACTTCATTCCGATCGCGCGCGCCGTCATCGGCCTTCATGACCTGAAGATCATTTCCTTCGGCCCGAGACCCCTGAACTTCCTGGCCTGCAACGCTCCGATCAAGCAGCTCTACAATCTCGGCGTTGAGATCGAAGAGAACTCCGAGCTCGACCTTTTCGAAGCCTTCAACAAGCATGCGGACGATCCGAGAATTCCGGAAGTCGTCGAAGATATGACAAAAGAGCTCGGCGCCGGCAACAAGAAGCCCGAAGTCCTCGGAAAGCTTGCTCAGTATGAGCTGACGCTTCTTGACTGGATCGACGCTCACAAGGGCTACCGCAAGTATGTGGCGATCGCCGGCAAGTGCTGGCCCGCATTCCAGACTCAGTTCGGGTTCGTTCCCTGCTATGTCAACAGCCGTCTGACCGGCAGAGGCATTCCGGTATCCTGCGAAGTTGATATCTACGGCTGCCTGTCCGAGTTCATCGGCACCCTGGTTTCCGACGACATCGTTACGCTTCTGGACATCAACAACTCCGTTCCGAAGGATATGTACAAGGAGTCGATCGAGGGCAAGTTCCCCTACAAGTTCACCGACACCTTCATGGGCTTCCACTGCGGCAACACCTGCTCTTCGAAGCTCTGCAACTTCGAGATGAAGTACCAGAAGATCATGGCGCGCTCGCTGCCGGTTGAAGTCACGAACGGCACGCTCGAGGGCGACATCATCCCCGGCGACATCACCTTCTTCCGTCTGCAGTCCACCTCCGACAACGTGCTCCGCGCGTATGTGGCAGAGGGCGAGGTTCTTCCGGTTGCGACCCGTTCCTTCGGCGGCATCGGCGTATTCGCGATTCCGGAAATGGGACGCTTCTACCGTCATGTGTTGATCCAGGGCGGTTTCCCGCATCACGGTGCAGTGGCCTTCGGACACTTCGGAAAGGCTCTTTTCGAGGTCTTCAAGTACATCGGCGTTGATTTCGACAAGATCGGCTACAACCAGCCGGCCGGCGTCCGTTATCCGACGGAGAATCCTTTCGCGTAATTTAGCGGGGGAAAAATAAAAAATGTTGCAGGATTTCGGATATTCTGCTATATTAATACTACTTTATGCTTGCAGGGAGCGGTTTTCAGGGCCGCTTCCTGTAAGCGCGTTATAAATCACCATCATTATTCACCGCATTTTTGGAGGAATGAAAGAGACCGCTATGGCCAAGATTAAAATTACCTGTGATTCCACCTGTGATCTGACACCGGAACTGTATGAGAAGTATGACATTGAAGTGATCCGTTACGGAATTTATCTCGGCGATGAACTGAGAACGGACGGCGTAGACGTCCAGGTATCCGAGCTTTACGAATACGCCGACCGCACGGGCGTGCTGCCGAAAACCTCGGCCATCTCGCCGGAGGAATACAAGGACGTATTCAAGAAATACACGGATCAGGGAATGAGCGTGATTCACATCAATCTCTCGTCGGAGCTTTCCTCCGCTTTTCAGAACGCGATGATCGCCGCGAGAGAGGTCGGAAACGTCTATCCGATCGACTCCAGAAATCTGTCCACCGGTTCGGGGCACCTTGTCCTGATGGCAAAGGAGCTTGCGGATCAGGGCCTTGAAGCTGAAGAAATCGTTGAAAGGCTGAATGAAGCGAAGGAACGCCTGGACGTCAGCTTCGTGATTACGACGCTGGAATACCTGCGGATGGGCGGACGCTGCAGCGCCTTGGCCGCATTCGGCGCCAACCTGCTGAAGCTTCACCCGGAAATCAAGGTGATGAACGGTAAAATGGGCGTCGGCAGAAAATACCGCGGAACGACGAAGAAATTTGTCGAGGCCTATGTCAGGGGCGCGCTGGAGGGCCGCACGGACATCGACACGCACCGGATTTTCGTGACGCATTCTCCGATGGATCCTGAAATCGTTCAGGATATGATGCGCCTGGTTAAAGAGCTGCATCCCTTCGAGGAAGTCATTGAAACCTCCGCCGGCTGCACGGTTTCCACACACTGCGGACCCGGTACGCTCGGCGTGCTGTTCTTCAGGAAAAAGTAATACGAATAAAGCGAGGAACGATCATGTATTATATCGGCATTGACCTGGGAACTTCTGCTGTAAAACTGCTTCTGATGAAGGGGGACGGCAGCATTGAAAAGATCACAAACCGGGAATATCCGCTGTATTTTCCGAAGACCGGCTGGTCCGAGCAGTACGCACAGGACTGGATCACGGCGGTTAAAGACGGCCTGAAGGAGTTGGTATCAGGAATCAACCCGGAGGAAGTCGCGGGCATCGGAGCCGGCGGCCAGATGCACGGCCTTGTCATTCTTGATGAGGAGGACCGGGTGATCCGCCCTGTCATTCTCTGGAATGACGGACGCACCCAGGATGAAACCGATTATCTGAATCAGGTTGTCGGGGAAGATGTGCTCGCGAAGGAAACGGCGAATATCGCTTTCGCCGGCTTTACCGCGCCGAAGATTCTGTGGGTAAAGAATCACGAGCCGGAGAACTTCTCGAAGATCGCGAAGATCATGCTGCCGAAGGACTACGTCAACTACGTGCTGACCGGCGCTTTCTGCACCGAGTATTCGGACGCGTCGGGCATGCTGCTTCTCGATGTCGGGAACAAATGCTGGTCGCAGAAAATGCTGGAAATCTGCGGCATTACGGAGTCGCAGCTTCCGAAGCTCTGCGAGAGCTTTGACGTGATCGGAACCCTGAAGCCGGAAATCGCGAAGGAGCTCGGACTCCCGGCCTCTGTAAAGGTCGTTGCCGGCGCGGGCGACAATGCGGCTGCGGCGGTCGGAACCGGTACGGTCGGCTCCGATCAGTGCAATGTCTCTTTGGGAACTTCGGGAACGATGTTCATCAGCTCGAAGACCTTCAAGAATCCCGCAAACCATGCGATCCATTCCTTTGCGCACGCGGACGGAACCTGGCACCTGATGGCCTGCATGCTGTCCGCGGCTTCCGGAAATAAGTGGTGGAACGAGGAAATTCTCGGCACCGACGACTATACGAAGGAGCAGGAAGGCATCGAAGAACAGCTCGGGGACAACGAGGTTTTCTATACGCCGTACCTGATGGGAGAGCGCTTCCCGCACAATGATACGAAGATCCGCGCGATGTTCATCGGCATGTCGATGAATACGACCCGCCGCGACATGACGCAGGCGGTTCTCGAGGGCGTGGCCTTCTCCTTCCGCGATGCGCTGGAAGTAGCGAAGGAGCTCGGCATCGAGCTTAAGCGCACCAGAATCTGCGGCGGCGGCGCCAAGAGCCCGCTGTGGCGGAAGATCATGGCGAACGTCCTGAACCTGCCGGTGGATATGATCGAATCCGAGCAGGGACCGGGCCTCGGCGGCGCGATGCTTGCGGCGGTCGGCTGCGGCGAATACGCTTCCGTGGAAGAAGCCGCGAACGCGATCGTCCGGGTGGTCGGAACGGTGGAGCCGGATCCGGCGCTTGTAAAGAAATACGATGAGAAATACCAGACATACCGGAAGCTGTATCCGGCAGTGAAGGATCTTTTCCGCTGAAAAGGCAAAGTGTAAAACCAGTCAGATAACAGTGCCAGAATATGCTAAGTAAAATCAGGAATCACAGGATATTTCAGAATAACATCGAATGGGTGTCAGATTTGCTTCTGATTCTGTTTATGTTGCTTATAACTCTGGGAAGTTATATAAAAATCAAATATCCGGTCGTTATTGTGTATCTGGTTATTGCGGTTTTTCTGGCAGTCCTGAATCTTCGCAGGATGGCGATGGATTTTATTCACAGTCCGCTGATGATCTGCTGGCTTTTGTACTGCGTGGTAGGTCTCCTCTCTACAATATTTATTGAAAAAGAGAGCGACATGTATATTGTCTACACGCAGATTTCTTTTACATTTATTGTTTTTGTCCTGACGCGGTATATGGATATCAGGAATTTCCTGAGAATGTTCCGGCTGATGATGCTGATTCTGGCATCGGTCGCTTTTTTTCAGGAAATCAGCGGGATCTATGTCTTTAAGTTTTTGAAGGAAGGAACGCCTTTCCCGTATGTAGACATCTGGACCCGGGGAATTACCAGTCTCTTTGAATACAGACATTATTTCGGATGTTACCTTCTGCTGGCGTATTTTTCCATCATCTATTACCCGGAAAAACGAAGAGTGCTGAACTGGATCTATGGTGCTGTTTTCGTACTTGCCATCGTGCTTACCTACACGCGGTGCATCTGGATTGCCTTTATTGCAGGTACGATCGCGGTACTAATCCGGGTACTGATCGACCGGTATAATGCGGAAGAGAAAAAAGCGCGGAAAATTCAGTTCCGTCCGATCTATCTGATCCCGATCCTGGGTGGGGCCGCAGCAATCACGCTTTTAATCATTCTGTTCAGAGCTCAGATTGCGCTTGTGTTTTCCAATATCGTATCCAGAATCACATCAGCCGTTGACCCTCAGAACGAGTCGATCCGGAACCGGCTTTTCAGCATCCAGCACGGAACCGCGTACATTCTTTCCGACTGGCAGCATAATATCTGGATCGGCATGGGAAACGGTTCTTCTCTGAAATGGCTGCAGACTGCGGAAGGCGCTGTCTTCCGGGATGCGATCGACTGTCAGTATGTGCAGACTTTTATGGAAACTGGGATTATCGGTCTGGGCAGTCTGATAGCAATGATCGTCTACTGCGTCAATTATTTTACGCGATCGCCGGATCGAAAGACTGTTTTGTTTTCTTTGTGTTTTCTGTTGATGGCAATTGCGTACTTTTTCTTTGAAGTCATCGTTGTTAATTCATCGGTTTTCGCCCTGTGGATGATTGTTTTAATGATATTATGTACCGGCCTCGAAGGGAAGAAATCGATTGCCGAGGAAACAGTACGAAGGCATAATAACAGGAGGAGAAAGACGGTATCAGTCTGAGACTATCATGCGCAGAAGAAATGTTCAATTTGAAGTCATACAGGTGATTCTTTCCGCGGCGGTGATTGTGCTGACGGTGTTCCTGTTTTTCCGCTCGGAAGAGCTGACGATCCTGTTCCCGATGGTGTTCGGGACGGCGGCGCTGCTGTGCCTGCTGTCGGCGCTCGAGGGAACGGTGTTCAACCGGAACCGGGTCATCCGGAAAAGCCGCATGATCGTTTTCGGGATCCTGACGCTGGTGCTCGGCGTCCTGACTTATGTGAGTTTTCGGGTGGTGATATGATGGAAACGGAAAGAGTCGTGCTCTGCGGCGCCAATTCCTACGAGGAGAAATATTATTTCAACGAGGCCTTCCGCTCGATACCGCAGACGGTGAAGGACGAGCTTAAAATCATGTGCGTGCTTTTTACGGAAGACTGCGGCGGCATCCTGACGCTGGAGTTTTCGGAGGACGGCACCCTGCTTCTGTGCACCCGCGCGGACGACTATGACTATCTGTACGATGAAATTGAGACCGGTCTTCAGATCCGGCGCATACAGGAAGAGAAGCGGGAGCTTCTGGAATCGCTGGAAATGTACTACCGACTCGTGTTTTTGAAGGAAAATCAATGACGGTTCTGCAGCCTGTAAAAATCGGGACCCTGTCCGTGAAATTTCCGGTCGCGCTGGGGCCGATGGCCGGCGTAACGGACGCCGCATATCGTGAAATTGCCGCATCCTGTGGATGCGGCATGTTTACGACGGAAATGGTCAGCGCGAAGGCGCTCCACTATCACAATAAAAATACGGAGCTTCTTCTGCAGCGCGGAGAGACCGAGTACCCTGTGGGCGTCCAGCTTTTCGGGAGCGATCCCGATATCATTGCCGAGGAAGCGCTGAAACTCGAGGAACGCTTCGAGTTTATCGATTTCAACATGGGCTGTCCGGTCCCGAAGGTGGTAAAGAACGGCGAAGGAAGCGCGTTGCTTCACGAGCCGGAGCTGGTGGAAAAAATATTTTCGAGGCTGGTACGGACGGTGCTTAAGCCGGTGACCGTCAAGATCCGGAAAGGCTTCGGCGCGGGAGAAGAGTGCGCGCCGGAAATCGCGAGGATTCTGGAGGCCTGCGGCGTTTCAGCGGTGGCGGTTCACGCCCGCACAAGAGAGCAATACTATACCGGACATGCGGACTGGGACACGATCCGCCGGGTGAAGGAAGCGGTCTCGATTCCCGTGATCGGGAACGGAGACGTGACGGACGGAAGAAGTGCGAAGGAAATGCTGGAAAGGACCGGCTGCGACGGCGTCATGGTGGCGCGGGCGGCCGAGGGCAATCCCTGGGTGTTTCGTGAAATCCGTCATTACCTGGAAACCGGCGAAACCCTGCCGCGTCCTTCCCTGTCCGAGATTAAAGAAATGATCCTGCATCACGCGGCGCTTCTTGCCGACCTCAAGGGAGAGCACCTCGCCGTACTGGAGATGCGGAAGCACGCCGCCTGGTATCTCAAAGGAATCGCCGGCGCTGCCGCGCTTCGCCGGGAAATCTCCTCGGTCACGACAAGAGAAGAGCTGTCAGCCCTCCTTGACCGCCTGCAGGAAGGCTGCTGAAAAACAAGCCCTTTACAATTCCGGAATCCTGTGATATAATTCCTTCGATGTGCAGGAAAGAGGAACCTCAGAACGGCACATGCGAAAGATCCGCAGGATTAGTACATTGGTAGTATGTCAGCTTCCCAAGCTGAAGAGGCGGGTTC
>CAMPAR010000053.1 GCA_946632055.1 uncultured Lachnospiraceae bacterium | reverse complement strand
CTGTTCGTCGGCGAATACGCGAAGAAGCCCCGCTATCAGGGCGGCGGTTCCTCGCATATCAACAGCTACAGGGTGGATTCCGCGCTTGCATGCAGCGAAGCCGCCGGACGGAAGGTGGATTATATCAAGGGCTTCCCGATGGACAAGGATGAGCTTGCAGAAGAAGACCTGCAGAAGCTTCTTGCCTGCGCGGCGGATTACGACGCCGTCGTTGTCTTCGCGGGGCTTCCGGACATCATCGAGTCCGAGGGCTACGACAGAAGCGATATGAAGATGCCTTCCTCACAGAACGCCCTGATCGCGGAGCTTCTCAAGGTGCAGAAGAATGTGGCGGTTGTGCTCAGTAACGGTTCGCCGGTCGAGATGCCCTGGGCGGACGAGGTGCCGTCGATCCTCGAAATGTACCTCGGCGGCGAAGGCGTCGGACAGGCGACGGATCGGATTCTCTTCGGCGAAGTGAACCCCTCCGGACACCTTGCGGAAACCTGGCCCATGAAGCTTTCCGACAATCCGAGCTTCCTGAATTTCCCGGGAGACGCGCGGAAAGTCGAATACAAAGAGGATATCTACGTCGGCTACCGCTACTATGACACGAAGGAAATGCCGGTGCGCTACGCTTTCGGACACGGCCTCTCCTATACGAGCTTTGAAATCTCCAATCTGCGCACGGATCGGGAAGCCTTCTCGGACGGCAAAATCCTGAAGGTCTGTGTGGATGTGAAAAATACCGGAGAGCGCGCCGGAAAGGAAGTCGTGCAGCTGTATGTCGCCGATCCGAAGCGCACGGCCGGACGCCCTGTGAAGGAGCTGAGGGGCTTTGAGAAGGTCGAACTTCAGCCCGGTGAAACCAAGACCGTGGAATTCGAAATCGACGCGCGCGCGCTTTCCTACTACGCGGAGGACCTCAGCGACTGGTTTGCGCCTTCGGGAGAGTACCTGCTTCTTGCAGGCGACGCTTCCGACCATATCTCAGCCTGCGGCAGCGTGCAGTTTAAGACCGAAAAAATGCTTCCTCTGCATCTGGACGTCGATACGACGATCGGAGAGCTTCTCACGGATCCGAGAACCGCGCTCGTCGTGCAGCAGATGATGGCTTCCCGCATTCATTCGACCGGCGAAGCCGACGGCATCTCCGGAAACCCGGAGGAAGACGCCGCCATGCAGAACGCGATGATGCAGTACATGCCCTTAAAGTCCCTGATGTCCTTCGGCGTCATGAACCGCGAGCAGATGGAAGGATTCCTCCAGATGCTGAAAAGCCGGATGTAAGCAGCCGCCTGCGGACGTCGGATATGTCGATATTACGATCCGGTATTAAGCCGGTTCCGGCGAAGCTTTGCCGGCATTGACAAAACGGCGAAAAGCCTGTATAATAACAGTCACCGTGCAGCCGGGGAGGTAGCGGGTCCCTGTACCTGAAGTCCGCTATAGCAGGGGTGATGCCAAACGGAGGGCAACGCCTGTGAGGCTGCCCGTTTTAAGTGGCGTTGATGCCCGGGTCTTGCGCAATGGGATGCTGTGAACCGTGTCAGGTTGGGAACAAAGCAGCACTAAGCAGATTTTTTCATGTGACGCGAGGGTGCCTTGGTTGAGTTAACTGGAACGGTAACGCTTGGAGGGGTCTGTTCGAAGGGCGGCGCACGGCTTTGATTGTATGAGGTATATAAAAATATGTCCGGCATTCGTATTTTCGCGGATGCCGGACATGTTTTTGAATGTGCACAGGATGAGCAATTATTTATCCGAGACTACTTGATTTTATGGTGCCACTTCGGGTATAATAACCGAAGTATGTAAAGTGGGGGCGGTATGCCCAGTTGATGAATTTTCAGGGAGGTAAATATATGGTACGAGTTGGAATGCTGACGTCCGGCGGCGACTGCCAGAGCCTGAATGCGACGATGCGCGGCATCGGCAAGGGCCTGTTTAATTATTACGGCGACGATGTGGAAATTATCGGATTTATCGACGGCTACAAGGGCCTGATGTACAACGAATACAGAAAGCTGAAACCGAAGGATTTCTCGGGAATTCTGGACGAGGGCGGCACGATTCTCGGAACGTCCCGCCAGCCCTTCAAGATGATGCGGGTTGTCGAGGACGGCTTTGACAAGGTGGCGGCGATGAAGCAGACCTACAAGGCGCACAAGCTGGACTGCCTCTGCGTGCTCGGCGGCAACGGTTCCCAGAAGACCTCGGCGCTCTTAAAGGAAGAGGGGCTCAACGTGCTCGGCCTTCCGAAGACGATCGACAACGACCTCTGGGGCACTGATGTGACCTTCGGCTTCCAGAGTGCGATCAACATCGCGACCGAAGCGATTGACTGCATCCATACGACGGCGGCATCCCACGGACGCGTATTCATCATCGAAGTCATGGGACACAAGGTCGGCGATCTGACGCTGCACGCGGGCATCGCGGGCGGCGCGGACATCATCCTGATTCCGGAGATTCCGTACGACATCAACTGCGTGGCGAAGGCCATTCAGAAACGCGAGGACGAAGGCAAGAACTTCACGATCATCGCGATGGCGGAAGGCGCTCTCTCCACCGACGACGCCCAGCTGAAGAAGAAACAGCTTGCGAAGAAGCGTGCGGAGCTGCCGGCTTCCTACGATCTTGCGGCGCAGATTCAGGAAAAGACCGGACACGAGGTCCGCGTGACGGTGCCGGGACACACCCAGAGAGGCGGACGCCCCTGCCCCTACGACCGGGTACTTTCCACCCGCCTCGGCGCGGCGGCGGCCCAGATGATTACGAAAAAGAAATACGGCTATCTCGTGGGCATGCATAACAATGAAATCACCCCGATTCCGCTGGAGGATATCGCGGGCAAGCTGAAAATGGTGGATCCGAAGAGCGAGATCATCAAGCAGATCAAGTCCATCGGCATCAGCTTCGGCGACGAATAAGAACAGGAGCTTTCATGGCATATACAGCGCTTTACAGAAAGTGGCGGCCGACCCGCTTTTCCGAAGTCCGGGGGCAGGACCACATTGTAAAGACCTTGAAAAACCAGCTCTCATCGGGCCGTGTCGGTCACGCGTATCTGTTCTCCGGGACCCGGGGAACCGGCAAAACGACCGTGGCGAAGATTTTCGCGCGGGCGGTGAACTGCGAACACCCGCTGGAGGACGGATCGCCCTGCAATGAGTGCGTCTCCTGCCGCGCGGTGCTCTCCGGCACCTCGGTGAATGTGGTCGAGATCGACGCGGCGTCGAATAACGGCGTCGATAATATCCGGGAAATCCGGGAGGAGGTGAAATACCGTCCGACCGAGGGAAAATACCGGGTCTATATCATCGATGAAGTCCATATGCTTTCCGCCGGCGCCTTCAACGCGCTCTTAAAGACGCTCGAGGAGCCGCCGGAGTATGTGATCTTTATCCTGGCGACGACGGAGGTGCAGCGGATTCCGATCACCGTGCTTTCGCGCTGCCAGCGCTACGATTTCAAGCGGCTGACACTCGAGGAGCTGAAGAATCAGATTTCGGACATCCTCGAGGCGGAGTGCGTGGAGGCGGAGCCCGAGGCGGTTTCCTATATCGCCCGGCGCGCGGACGGCTCGAGCCGCGACGGTCTGTCGATCCTCGAGCAGTGCATATCGCTGTTTTACGGGGAAAAGCTCAGCTACGAGCGGGTTCTTGACACGCTCGGCGCGGCCGATCAGTCGGTGTTTTCGGGGCTTCTTCGGAAGGTCATTTCCTACGACGTCAGCGGCGCGGTGGAGGAAGTGGACCGGCTGCTTTCCTCCGGACGGGAGCTTTCGCAGTTTGTAACGGATTTTACCTGGTATCTCAGGAATATCATGCTGATCCAGACTGATAACCCCGGCGAGGAGGTGCTCGGCATTTCCCGGGACAACCTCCTTCTCATGAAGGAGGAGGCCGCGGATATGGATGTGAATCAGGTCATGCGCTATATCCGGATTCTCGGAGAGACCTCGAATCAGATGCGCCTTTCCGCCGGGAAGCGGGTGCTTTTCGAGCTCGCGCTGATGAAGATGATGCAGCCCGCCATGGAAACCGACCTGTCGGCGGTGCTCGATCGGCTGAGGAGCCTCGAGGAGCGGGTGTTCCAGGGCCTTCCCGCGGACTATGCGCGAAAGGGGCCGGAGAGCGCCCCGGCGGAGCCTGCAAAGCCGCTCGTTCAGCAGGAAATCACGGTATCCGAGGCGGATTTTGCCGACTACGAGATGCTTTCAAAGGAGTGGGACGGATTCGTCGCGGAGCAGCGGGGCCTTCTGAGGTCCTATCTGACAGGAACCAGAATCAGCGTATCCGAGGAGGGCGGACCCGAAGTCCTCTTCCGGAACGAATTTCACTATTACGCCGCCGGAAGAACCGGGAAGGATGAAGAGCTTCAGGAGGTGCTGAAAACGCACTACGGGAAGAGCTTCACGGTCCGGTTCCGGCTGCTGAAGGAAAATGAAGCAGCGCCGAAAATTGTGCTCGGTGCCAGAATTCCCGGCATCAACATGGAGATTGAGATGCCGGAAGAGGAGGAATAACATTATGGGTAAAGGACGCGGCGGATACGGCGGCTTCGGCGGAATGCCGGGCAACATGTCGAATCTGATGAAGCAGGCGCAGAGGATGCAGCGCGAAATGCAGGAAAAGCAGGAAGCGCTGGAACAGAGTGAATTTGAAGCGACGACGGGCGGCGGCGCGGTGACGGTCAAGATGACCGGCAAGCGCGAAATGACCGAGCTCACGATCAGCCCCGAAGCGGTGGATCCGGACGACGTGGAAATGCTGCAGGATATGGTGATTTCCGCGGTGAACGAGGTGCTCCGGAAGATCGACGCCGCGAACGAGGAGAACGTCTCGAAGCTGACCGGCGGCATGGGCGGCCTCGGCGGACTGTTCTGATATGGACTATTACGGAACAGAGGTCTCGAAGCTGATCGGCGCTTTAAGCATGCTTCCGGGCATCGGCCAGAAAAGCGCCCAGCGCCTGGCCTTTCACATCATCAACATGCCGGAGGAAGAGGCGAAGAAGCTGGCGGACGCGATTGTCAGCGCCCGGGAAAACGTGCGCTACTGCAAAGAATGCTTTACCCTGACGGACAGCGAGCTCTGCCCGATCTGCGCCAGCAAAAGCCGCGATCACTCGACGATCATGGTGGTGGAGACGACGAGAGACCTGGCAGCCTACGAGAAGACCGGACGGTACAACGGCGTCTATCACGTGCTGCACGGCGCCATTTCCCCGATGCTCGGCATCGGTCCCGCGGACATCAAGCTGAAGGAGCTGATGAAGCGGCTTCAGGGCGACGTGAAGGAAGTGATCATCGCCACGAACTCGAGCATCGAGGGCGAGACGACGGCCGTCTATATCAGCAAGCTGATCAAGCCGGCGGGCATCCGCGTGACGAGGATCGCGAGCGGCGTTCCGGTCGGCGGCGATCTGGAGTATGTGGATGAAATGACGCTTCTTCGGGCGCTCGAGGGACGGACGGAGCTGTAAAAATATTTTTTCGCCGCGCATCTTTGCGGCAGTACGAGGAACAGAATCGACAGGAGTTTTTTATGAACAAACAGGAATTTCAGCGCAGACTGGAGCAGGTTCAGACGCTGATTGCGGACGGAAAATATGCAGAGGCGGTGGCGGAGTGCGATCTTTTGAATCTGGATCTTCTCGACCAGCCCCGGATCCTGCAGAATATTGCGAAAGCCTATGAGAAGTGCCGGCGTTACGCGGACGCCGAGGATCTTCTCCTTCTCGCGCGCGAATTTGCACCGAAAAGCCGTGGAATCCTGTTCCATCTGTGCTCCGTATCGATTAAGGCCGGAGAGCTTCAGGAAGCGCACCGGTATTATGATGAATTCGAGAAGCGCGCGCGCTACGATACGCAGCGCTTCGTCCTGCAGTACCGGATCGCCAAGGCGGAGAACCAGCCCGATGCGGCCCTGATGAAGATTCTGGACAATTACCGCCGGGAAGAGCCGGACGACCGCTGGATGTTTGAACTGGCGCGTCTGCAGGCGAAGAACGGCATGCTGGAAGAGAGCAAGATGACCTGCGAGGATATCGATCTCTGGTTTAATTCCGGCAAATATGTAAATATGGCGCGCGAGCTTCTCGCGCAGCTGAACGGCGAAGTGTACATCCCGAAGGCAGAGGAGGAAGAAAAACCGGCTCCGGCAAGGGATGAGGAAGAGCAGCCGGAGGAAAAAAAGCCGGCGCAAAGAGGCGCCTTCAGCGCCGGAGACGAGGCGATCCTCTCTCAGGAAACCCGTGAAATCCCGACCATGAATATCCAGCGGGAATCGGAGGAAATTCCGCCGATCTCCTATGATTTTTCAGGTATCGGCGATATGATTGACGAAGCCCGGGCCGAGAAGGACCGGACGGAAGAGGAAGCGACGGCAGCGGCCGCCGGATTTGATCCGGAGCGGGATGCGCTGGAGTACGGGGATACCCGGGTGATCCGGGTCGAGGACATGGACTCCGTGCCGGAAGAAATTCTGCCGGAGGTCGTGGAGGCGGAGTCCCCGAAGGCCGCGGAGAACGTCATCGAGGCGGCGGATCACGCGGAAGGCTCGCTGAACGCGGCGAGGGAAGCTGCGCTTGCCATGCTGAGAGAGCGCGAGAACCGGATGGCGGAGGCGGAAAACCGCCGGATCATCTTCGCGGAAGACCTCGTGACCGATATGATGAAGGAAAAGAAGGAAACCGAGAAGGCGGCCGCGGCAGAGGAAGCTCCGGCGGAAGAACTCTTTTCCGATAATGCGGAAGCGCCCGAAGCGGAAGCGCCTGAAGCGGAAGAAGCCGTGACGGAAGACGCCGGTATTCCGGAGGACGCGATCCGCGAATTCTCCGATTTCCCGGACTTTGACGAGGAAGAAGACGAAGAGGACGAGGAGCCGCAGGAAACTGATTCCGAAGCGAAGCCGCAGGAAGCGGAGCCCGAAGAGGAGGAAGCCCCCGCGTACGAGAGCCCGTATTCGCAGAGCCCGGTAAGAGAAGAATTCCCGGAGCCGGAGGAGGATGAGCACGTCATCTTCCGGGTGGAGAGAGAAGATCAGAAGCCGGTTCCCGCGGATACCGGCATGCTTCCGATCACCGAGGAGGACGACACCCGCGAGATCGCGAATCCAATCGTGATCGATTTCCCGGACGAGGTCCTTCCGGAGGAAAAGGAAGAACCGGCTGAAGCGGAAATTCCGGAGGAAGAGCCGCAGGAAGCGGGTTCTGAAGAGGAAGATGCGCCCGCACCGGCACCGGTGCAGGAAGTGAAGAAAGCGCCGAAAGCGCCTGAAAAGGCGCCCGAGAAAGCACCGGAAAAGCCGGTGTTCAGCGCGCATGTGAGCTTTGACGACGAGGAAGAAGCGGAAGAGGAGAGCAGCTTCCGGGACAGCGCGCGTGCACAGATCGACGCGCTGGTGAACGACCTCGAATCGCCGATCGAAGAGCAGGACGATGTTCAGGAGATCGCGTCCCAGATCGCCCGGCGCCGTCAGCAGGAGCAGCAGTTTGGCAATCTTCCGCTGGATCCGATGATCGACGAACATGTCTGGCACTTTATCGTGTTCGGAGAGACGAACACGCTGACGCTGGACTGCGCACGCGAGCGCATGAAGGAAATATCCGAGACCATTCCGAACTGTCCCCAGCGGATGCTGAAGATCAATTCGGACCGGATCGGCAACGCCAATATCATCAGTTCCTTCGACCGCTTCCTCGGAAGCATGGTGGTGGTGGAGCAGGCGGCCTCCCTTTCCGACACCCAGCTGCGTGATTTCGCCAAGATTCTGGACAAGGACGACCGTTCGCTTCTCGTGATCTTCACGGATACGAAGGACGACATCATTGAGATGTTCCGGCGCGTTCCGGAGCTTGCGGACTCCTTCACCGCCGTCTTTGAGGGGAAAATCCTGAATGCGCGGGACCTTGTGAATACCGCGAAGGAATACCTGTATTCGCAGGGCGCGAAGCTCGCGAAGGAGGCGGACGCCGTCGTGTATGAGAAGGCAAGAGAGCTTCTGGGCGCAAAGCAGGGCTACTACAAGAGCGATATGATGATCTACGCGGAGAAGGCCCTCGGCGCAGCGGAAAAGAGCGGGTTCCTCGGATTCTCCGGCGGCAAGGTGGATCAGGACGGTTACCTCATCGTGACGGAAAAACATCTGAAAAAGGCGGATCGTTCATGAACTATCTGTTGATTGTAGTCGGAATTCTGTTTCTTGTTATGGCCGTGGTGGGATTGCACCGCGGCTTTATTCGCAGTATCTGGCCCTTCGCGGCGATGATCCTGACGGTGGTGCTGCTGTGGATCCTCGCGCCGGTATTCAGGGACGCCCTGATGGAAAACACGCAGATGGACGAGCGGATCGAGCTCAAGATCCATACCTCCATCAGCGAAAAGACGAAGCCGGACTCTCCGCTGTCGGAGCAGCTTCAGGACTGGCCGCTCCCGAAGAGCATGAAGGAGGCACTTTCGGAAACCGTGGACGAGGCGGTGGATCAGTCGCTGGACGCGGGCGTCAGCGCGATCAGCCGGTATCTCATGGGAACGACGATGACCGCCATCAGCTACATCGGCGGATTTATCGTGATCTATCTCGTGCTGCTTCTGATCGGAAAGCTGCTGAAGCTGGCGTCCAAACTGCCGGTGCTCTCGCAGGCGGACAAGATCCTCGGCCTTCTCGTGGGGATTCTCTGGGCCTTCCTGATCGTGGAGGTGTTTTTCCTCATCATGACCGGCTTCTCTCACACGCCGTTCGGGACGCAGATCATGAAGATGATTGCGGACAGCGATATTCTGAGCGCGCTTTATGAGCTGAATTTTCTCACCGGGATTTTTACCTGAAGACATGAAGAACGGGGGCTGCACAGCTTGTGCAGCCCCCGGCGTATGATGCGTGATTATTCTACCGTGTAAGGCAGAAGCGCGATGTGACGCGCTCTCTTGATCGCAGTCGTTAAAGCTCTCTGATGAGTAGCGCAGGTGCCGGTCACACGTCTCGGCAGGATCTTGCCTCTCTCGGAGATGTATTTCTTTAACTTCGCGGCGTCCTTGTAATCAATGACTCCGGCGCCTTCTGCGGAACCGCAGAATACGCAGACTTTTTTCTTTCTGCGGATCGGGCGCTTTTTGAAGGGAGCATCGCCGCCTTTTGCATCAGGTCTTGTATATGCCATTTTGAACCTCCCAATTAATTGAACGGAAGTCCTTCATCCTCGACTCCGTCCGGAATATTCATGAATCCGTCTCCGGCATCCTGCAGCGGCGCTGCGGGGGCTGGAGCTTCACTCTCGTGGAAGCTGCCGGCGAATGTGGCGCCCGATCCTCCCTGGGAGGAAGCGCTCTTCGATTCGGCAAATTCCTGCTCCTCGACGATGACGTCGGTCGTGTAGACCTTCTGCCCGTCGCGGTTCGTGTAACTGCCCGTCTGGATACGGCCGGTTACGATCATCTTCGTGCCCTGACGCAGGTATTTCTCCGCGAACTCCGCGGCCCGGTCAAAGGCAACACACTGAATAAAGTCGGCGGTCTGGTCGCCCTGCTGGGCGTTTCTGCCTCTGCGGCGGTCGACGGCCAGCGTGTAGCGCGCGATTGCGGTCTGCCGCTCGCCCTGCGAATAACGGACATCGGGGTCTCTCGTGAGTCTTCCGCAAAGAATAACTTTATTCATTTTTCATACCTCCAGTCTTAAGCTTCCTGTTTAACAATCAGGAATCTGATGACCTGCTCCATGATACGAATGTTTTCTTCAATCTGTGCCGGCGCTTCAAGCGGTGCTTCAAACGTTACGACAGTGTAGTAAGCTTCGCTCATCTTCTGGATCTCGTAAGCCAGTTTCTTTTTGCCCCAGTCATCGACGTTCGCAATGGTTCCGCCGAAACGGGTGATGTAGCCGCTTACTCTTTCCATGGCAGCAGATCTTTCGTCGTCTTCGAGATTTCCGTTCATGACGACAACCAGTTCATACTTTTGCATGCGTTTTTACCTCCTTATGGTCTCTGGCCTCCCGCTCGTACGGGAAGCAAGGAATGTGCCGCTCTTTCGGATCATCCGTACAGACTTGTTTCACACAGAGATGAGCTGTGCGAACGGACCTCCGCGGGCGGGCACGGTGAAATGGATATTACATCACGAATGGACATTATAGCAAAGAAGCTCTGAAAATGCAAGGACTTTTTTTCCGCTTGTAATTTATTTCTCTATTTAGTATAATACTCTTACCTATTCCGTTTTTTACTCCGCAGGTGCCGGAGGGCAAAGATGAGGAGAGCTATGGACGAGAAAAAGACAAATTCGCTGAGACTATATTTCAGATGGCCGGTTTTTCTGCTGATCGTGCTTGCGCTTTTGGCTGCCGGGGGATTTTTTATCGAGATCCGGGTCGGCGCGGCGCTGACGCTTGCAGCGGTCCTCTATCTCATCGCCATGCTGGTCATCTACCTGGTATTCCGGCGCACGATCAGGAAACGGCTGGTGGACTTCGGCGCTTCCTACGCGCAGGCCCAGAACCAGCTGCTTCGGCAGGTCGAGGTGCCCTTCCTTCTCGCGGATGAATCGGGAGAAGTGCTCTGGGCGAACAAAACCTTCCGTACGCTCTTCAATTCCAAGAAGCGCGTCGGCCCCTTAAGCACGGTTTTCCCGGAGCTTGAGAGCGCGGATTTCAAAAAAGTTCATAAGAAGCAGGTGACCTACAACGGCCGGACCTATACCCTGCACTGCGCGCCCTTCCGGGTGGAATCGGCGCGGGATCTCGGGGATCTCGGCGACCAGAGCACGCCTTCTCTTTACAATTTATACCTGATTGACGATACGGACCTCCTGTACTACCGCACGACGCTCGAAGAGGAGCGGATCGTGATGGGCCAGATCTACATCGATAACTACGACGAGGTCATGGAGGGCATCGAGTATGTGCGGCGCTCGCTCCTCGCGGCGCTTCTGGAGAGAAAGCTGAACAAGTACTTCTCCCAGTACGGCGGACTGGTCCGGAAGCTGGAGAAGGAACGGTATCTCCTCGTCCTGAAGCAGAAGGACTTCGACGCCCTCGAGGCCGATAAATTCTCGCTTCTTGACGATATCAAGACGGTCAACATCGGAAACGATATGGCGGTGACCATCAGTATCGGCATCGGTCTGAACGCGCCCTCGATCGACGAGTGCTACACGAATGCGCGCGCGGCCATCGACATGGCCCTCGGGCGCGGCGGCGATCAGGTCGTGATCCGGGACGGCACCGAGATCCGCTACTTCGGCGGCAAGGCGAAGACCACCGAGCGCACCACACGCGTCAAGGCGAGGATCAAGGCGCATGCCCTGAGGGAGCTGATCGAGGCCCGGGAGTCCGTGATGATCATGGGCCATCCGAACAGCGATCTCGACTGCATCGGTGCGGCGATGGGCATCTACCGCGCTGCGAAGTTCTCGCAGAAGAAAGTGCATATCGTGACCGGAGAGGTCAACAACAGCGTGAAGCCGCTTCTGGAGCGCTTCAAGGGCAATACGGAATATGAGGAAGAGCTCTTCATCGGCGGACAGCGGGCGCTCGAGCTTTTCGACAAGGATACGCTGCTCGTCGTGGTGGATACGAACCGGCCGTCCTATACGGTCTGCCCGGACCTTCTGAAGCGCGCGGAATCGGTGGTCGTCATGGACCATCACCGGCTGACGAAGGAGCGGATCGAGAACGCGCTGCTCTCCTACGTGGAGCCCTACGCAAGCTCCGCTTCGGAGCTCGTGGCTGAAATCATCCAGTATTACGACGATAATCTGAAGCTGCGTCCCGCGGAAGCCGACGCGGTCTTCGCCGGAATCGTCATGGATACGAATAACTTCGAGGACAAGTCCGGCGTACGGACCTTCGAGGCGGCGGCATACTTAAGAAGAAACGGCGCCGATGTGACGCGCGTCCGGAAGCTGTTCCGGGAGAGCATGCAGGATTACAAGCTCCGGGCCGAGACGATCTCGAACGCCGAGGTCTACAAGGACTGCTATGTGATCGGCATCTGCCCGTCGCGGGAGTTGAACCGCAACCAGACGGTCGTGGCCGCGCAGGCTGCCAACGAGCTTCTGGAAATCAAGGGCATCAAGGCCAGCTTCGTGCTGACCAGCTATGAGCACAAGATTTATCTGTCGGCGCGTTCGATTGATGAAGTCAATGTGCAGGTAATGATGGAAAAACTCGGCGGCGGCGGACACCAGAGCGTGGCCGGGGCGCAGTTTACGGATTCCACGACGGAGGAAGTGACCGCGCGCTTAAAGGCCGTCATCGATGAACTCGGATAAGGAAGGGAGCAGGAATCTGTTATGGAACTGATTTTACTTGCGGATATCAAATCACTCGGAAAGAAAGGCGATACCGTTACTGTGAAGGACGGCTACGGCCGCAACCTGATTTCCAAGAAGCAGGCGGCTTTAGCCACCGCGAAAACGATGAACGACCTGAAGCTGCAGAAGGCGCACGAGGAGAAGCAGGCGGAAGAACGCCTCTTAAACGCGCAGGAGCTCGCCGGAAGACTTGCCGGCCTCTCGATCAGCGTCAAGGTCAAGGTGGGAAAGGACGGCAAGGTGTTCGGCTCGGTTTCCTCGAAGGAAATCGCGGAGGCCTGCAGGAAGCAGCTGGATCTCGAGGTCGACAAGAAAAAACTGGTGCTCCCGGAGCCGATTAAGGAAACCGGAAAGACGGTCGTGCCGCTGAAGCTGCATCCGCAGGTGACGGCTCAGCTGACCGTCCTGGTAGAAGCGGAGTAACTATGCCGGAAGAGAACCTCGTCAAGCGAACGCTCCCGCACAGCCCGGAGGCCGAGCAGTCCGTGATCGGCGCGATGCTGTATTCGGAGGATACCATATCGGCCGTCATGCAGATTCTGAAGCCGGAAGACTTCTACAATCGTCAGTACGGCATGGTTTTTTCCGCCATCATGAAGCTGTATCAGGCCGGGAAACCGACCGATCTTGTGACGGTGCAGGACGCCCTGAAGAAGGATCAGGATGTGCCGCCGGAGGTCTCCAGCCTGGATTTTCTGAAGGAACTTCTGGATTCCGTCTTTACGGCGGCGAATGCGCCGACCTATGCCCGGATTGTAGCGGAAAAGGCGATGCTTCGGCGGCTCATCCGGACGACGGATGAAATCGCGAACAGCGCCTATCTGGAGAAGGATTCCTACACCAAAATCATGGAGGACACCGAAAAGTCGGTGTTCGACCTGCTGGAAAAGCGGCAGGACAGCAAGGTGGAGCCGGTCTCGGAGATCGTGCTTCGCGTCATTAACCGGATTGAAGAGGCCAGCAAAAACGGCGGCGTGCCGACCGGCGTGCCCTCGGGCTTCACGGACCTGGACCGGATGACGAACGGCTTCCAGGATTCCGACCTGATCCTCTTCGCCGGGCGTCCCGCGATGGGAAAAACCGCCTTCGTCCTGAACCTTGCGGATCATTTCGCCGTGCGCGAGAACGCGCCGACGGTCATTTTCGAGATGGAGATGAGCCGCGAGCAGCTCGTCAACCGTATGCTCGCGATGGAATCGCATGTGGACAGCAACAAGCTTCGGACGGGCAGCCTGTCGGAGCTGGAGTGGGACGATCTCGTGGCAGGCTCGTCCATCATCGCCGGCTCCAAGCTGATCATTGACGATACGCCGGGCATTTCGCTGCCGGAGCTTCGTTCGCGCTGCCGCAAGTACAAGCTGGAGTACGGAATCAAGGTGATCATTGTCGACTATCTGCAGCTGATGTCGGGCTCCGGCGGAAGATCCAGCGAGTCGCGCCAGCAGGAGGTATCGGAGATTTCCCGCGGTCTCAAGCTGATCGCGCGTGAAATGAACGTTCCGCTGATCGCCTGCTCGCAGCTGTCGCGTGCGCCGGAAGCGAGAACGGACCACCGTCCGATGCTCGCTGATCTGCGTGAATCGGGCGCCATCGAGCAGGACGCGGATATCGTCATGTTTATCTACCGCGACGAGGTTTACAATCAGGACTCGCCGGACAAGGGCACGGCGGAAATCATCGTGGCCAAGCAGAGAAACGGCGGCATCGGCACCGTCCGCCTCAAGTGGATCGCGGAACAGACAAGATTCGCAAATCTTGATTATAATCAAAAGACTGGAGTTGAATAAGCTTTTTATGGAAAAGGGACATTTTTTATTTACTTCCGAATCTGTAACGGAAGGACATCCGGATAAAATCTGCGACCAGATTTCGGATGCGATACTGGACGCGTTAATCGCCGAAGACCCGATGAGCCGGGTCGCCTGCGAGACCTGCTGCACAACGGGACTCGTCCTTGTGATGGGCGAAATTACGACGAACGCCTATGTGGATATTCAGAAAATCGTGCGGGAAACCGTGAACGGCATCGGCTACAACCGGGCGAAATTCGGCTTTGACGGAGATACCTGCGCGGTGCTGACCGCGATCGACGAGCAGTCGGCGGATATCGCGCTCGGCGTCGACAACGCGCTGGAAGTCAAGGAGGGCGCGGACGCGGACGCGGCGCTTGACAGGATCGGCGCGGGCGATCAGGGCATGATGTTCGGCTATGCCTGCGATGAGACCCCAGAATTCATGCCGTACCCGATCGCGCTTGCGCACCGGATCGTGCGCCGTCTCGCCGAGGTCCGCAAGGACGGCACGCTTCCCTATCTGCGGCCGGACGGAAAATCGCAGGTCACGGTGGAATATGATGAAAATCACGTGCCGGTGCATATCGACACGGTAATCGTATCGACCCAGCACGATGAAAAAGAAGAGCTGTCGGAAATCCGGCACGATGTGATCGAGCAGGTCTTAAAGCCGGTGCTTCCGAAAGAGCTGACCGACGACAGGACGCGCATCCTGATCAACCCGACGGGACGCTTCGTCATCGGCGGGCCGCAGGGCGACTCGGGCCTCACCGGCCGCAAGATCATCGTCGACACCTACGGCGGCATGGCGCATCACGGCGGCGGCGCGTTCTCGGGCAAGGACCCGACCAAGGTGGACCGCTCGGCGGCCTATGCGGCGCGCTACGCGGCGAAAAACCTCGTGGCCGCGGGACTCGCGAAGCGGATTGAAATCGAGCTTGCCTACGCGATCGGCGTGGCGCACCCGGTGTCCATCACCGTGGACACCTTCGGAACGGGAGTTGTATCCGACGAGAAGATGATTGAAATCATCCGGAAGCACTTCGACCTGCGCCCGGCCGGCATCATCGAGATGCTGGATCTTCGGCGGCCGATCTACCGGCAGACAGCGGCCTACGGTCACTTCGGCCGGACCGACGTGGATCTTCCGTGGGAGCGGCTCGATAAGGTGGAAGAGATCCGGAAGGAAGTGGAATAACGCGTTAACGGCGGCTGTGCCGGATGAGGTGCTGCAGAAGGAGAATTTAT
>CAMPAR010000052.1 GCA_946632055.1 uncultured Lachnospiraceae bacterium | reverse complement strand
CGCCCACAACCACGGAAGCGGGCGGCGAAACCCAGGAAGCCGGCGGAGAAACACAGGAAACTGCAGCACCTGCTGAGAACGGCCTTCCCTTAACGGAAGAAAAGCAGGAACTCAGCATGTGGCTCAGCTACAGCGGATCCATCGTTTCAGATCTTAATGACATTGAAGGCGTTAAGAAGATGGAAGAGCTGACCAACGTCCATATCAACTGGATTCCGGTTGAAAACCAGCAGAAAGCGGAGCAGATCGGTATCGTTCTGACCTCCGGCGACTATCCGGACATCATCAACACCGACACTCTGCCCGGCGGTTATGAAAAGCTGATCGAGGACGGCGTTATCCGTGACGACCACGATGAACTCATTCATAAATATATGCCGAATTATCTGGCATACCTCGAGGCTAATCCGATTGCAAGAAAGCAGGCGACTTCGGATGACGGCAAGCTGAAAATCGTCCGCATCCTTGCAGGTGAAGACTTCAACGTTAAGGCAGAAGGCGTTTACAACGGCGTCTGCTACCGGAAAGACATTCTGGAAAAGCTCGGTCTTGAAGAGCCGAAGTCCATCGACGAATGGCATGACGCCCTTGTAAAAGCAAAAGAAAGCGGCATGGAGCATCCTTTCGTTCTTCATCAGAACGGCGGTTCCTGGCTGTCCATGTCCTGGGGCGTAAACACGGTTGATGATCTGTATCTGCAGATGGATGGCGATAAGGTCGTTGGCAGTGCGGTTCAGGACGGCTTCGGTGAATACCTTGAGACCATGCGTCAGTGGTATGAAGAAGGCCTTATTGACCCCAACTTTACTTCTTTCAACTATTATCTTAGCACTCCGGGTTCTGTGGAAGACGACCAGTATCTGCTGTACAGCTTTGTTCTTTCCGCATTCACCGGCAATAACTACTTCCAGATGCACATGTGCAACAACGAGCCTGAATATCTGCAGCCGGTCATCGTACCTTCCGTTCACGGATCCGAGACCTATATGGCGTGGAGCCCCGTGGAAGCAAAGGACCAGATGTTCATTACTACAGCCTGCAAAAATCCGGAGCTCGCAGCAAAGTGGATGGATTTCTTCTACAGCAAGGAAGGCGAACTTCTGAACTGGTACGGTATTGAAGACGTGACTTACAAGCTGGACGAGAACGGAATCCCGCAGTTCACAGATTTTGTTCTCAACAATCCGGACGGCACTCCCGCTAAGAGCGTCCTTGAGAAGTACGCGCTCGGCTGGGGCGAATGCTGGACCGGCAAGCACAACACACTTGCTTCTGAAAAGATCGCTACGGCTGCGGCAGGCGGCACCAACCAGCAGAAGGAAGCGGTGGATATCTGGACGGCTGCTGACATCAATATCGGTGTCCCGAGGGGCTATACACTGACAGAAGAAGAGAGCAGCGACATCAACTCCAAGCTGACCGCTGTCCAGACCCTGATCCAGGAGTACGAGATCAACTACATTCTCGGCACCGATAACACAAGCTTTGACGAGTTCAAAGAAAAGGTTATGCAGTACGGTTACCAGGACGTCATCGACACCTACCAGGCAGCGATTGACCGCTTCAACGCAAGATAAGATTTTATCAACAACTTCATAAGGGTGGAGGCAGGTATACAAACGGGTAATACCGGGGGCCTCCGCCCTTTTTGTACCCTGAAAACGGGTTTGATCAGGAATAAAACGCTGAAATCACTTTGGCGATTACCAATAGAAAGATAATAAATCAGAAAGGAAAACCCTATGAGCAAGCTTGACAATGAATTTGTAAAAGGCGTTCTTCGCACCGACGGCATCCGCTTCGTCAATGAAGACGGGCAGGAAATCATCCTGAACGGCTGGGGCACCGCGAACTGGGAAAACACCGAGGGCTTCATGATCGGTTCGGCGCCGCTTCCACAGAATCTTTTCAAATGGATCCTGTTCCCGGGTCCGGGAAACGACCACAATCCGGAGCGCTGGACCTCCCGCCGTTTCGTGTCGCAGATGGTCCGGGAGCTCTGCGGCGCGAAGTACGAGTCTACCTTCTGGGAGAGATGGGAAGAAAACCATCTCCGGGAAGAAGACATTAAACTGATGGCGGATCTTGGCTTCAACTGTGTCCGCATCGTTCTGAATGCCAACGCGCTTCTCTATGAAGAGCCCGGCTTCCAGTGGAATGAAGGCGGCTTCTCGCGCCTTGCAAAGATTATCGACGCCTGCGAAAAATACCGTGTCTATGCGATCCTCGACATGCACGGCGTGATCGGCGGCAATAACGGCGCGACCGGCGACTCTCTTTTCTGTGAGTATCCGAGCGTGTTCCTCGATGAAGAGTCCACGGAGCGCCAGATCGTCCTCTGGGAGGAGATCGTCCGCCGCTTCGGCTCCCGCTGGATTGTCGCAGGCTACGATCTCATCAACGAGCCCGTGAGCTCTCCGATTCAGCATGAATATATTCCGCTTCTTGAGAAATACTACGAAGAATGCATCCGCAGAATCCGTAAAATTGACAAGCAGCATATCTTCTTCCTGGAAGGCGCAAAGTACGCGCGTGACTTCAGGATCTTCAATCATCAGTATGATCCCGAATACCACAACTGGGCGATCTCAATCCACCTGTACGGTGCGTCTCCGGAGATCAAGGATCTGTATCCCTGGCTTCTGAAGCGCGATGAGCTGAACGTTCCGCTCTGGCTTGGCGAGTGCGGTGCAGGCCCCGATGTTGATCCGGTATTCTATGATATCTGCGAGCATCTGCATGTTTCCTATACCCCTTGGGGATGGAAAACGGCTGCGGAGCGCGGCAAATCCCGCGGACCTCACGGCAGAGGCATGGTGCATCATTTCGTGCCGGAAGGATGGGACAAGATCCAGAAGTTCCAGATGGTCGGCCCGCGTCCCACATACGAAGAGTGCATTAAGATCATGGACGCCTTCATTGAATCCACGAAACTCGAAAACTGCGAAGTGAACTATGAAGGTCCGCGCACGATGAAGAAAATCCCGGACATCACTCTTTCCGGCGTCGCTTACGACATGTGGAACGAGGATGGATCGCGCTACTACGGAAACTGGGAGTACAGTAACTACCTGAACTTCCGTCTTGAGGACCATACGAAGCTTGTCTGGGCCTGTGAGAAGAGTCTTCCGTATCCGAAGTTTGCCTGGTACCAGGATCCCAACGAAGAGCGCTACAGCCCGCTTGACGATCTTGCTTTAGAGCTTGCGGCCGGCGAGTACGCCAACTATACTGTCCGTGAAGTAAAGGACGGCCTGAAGGTCAGCTTTGAAGGCATCGGAGAAGGCGAGGCGGAAATCCTCTGCGCCGGCAAGGTGATCGGTACCGTGAAGTTTGCCGCGGGTTCGATCCTTGCGCCTGAGACTTCTGATTCGTTCACAGTAGGCTCGACCGGTGAACGTGTAACGGTAAAGATTGCCGTGAAGAGCGGAACCGTGACCCTGAAGAAAGTGAAATTTGAATACTGAGAATAAGAGTCCCCGGGGTCAGTCTGTACAGGCATGTTTTCATGGATGTCGGATCTGAAGTGGTTTTTTGTGACCTGCAGTATCATTTGAGTGAAAATGCAGGATGGAGGTATGAGATGTCTGATAAAATTTACCCGCCGCTTTCGGAACGTGAAATCCGCGGTGCAGAACGTTCGAAAAAAGCTGCAAAAGAAGGTATGGTTCTTTTGAAAAACGACAGGAACGTTCTGCCGCTTTCTCCCGGAAAGATCGCGCTTTTCGGGAACGGCGCGGTTCGTACGGTTCGCGGCGGTTCCGGCTCCGGCGATCCCTTTAACGGCGGCGTTTCCGGCGGCGGCGAGCTTTTCGTGAATCAGTCTCCCCGCTATCACATCAATATTCTTCCGGCGCTTCTCGAATCTGGTTTTGATATTGTGACAAAGGAAATCCTGGAGAATCTTGCAGAGCGCCTCGACGCGATCGTGTCCGAGGCTGCAGCCGCCGGGAAACATGACGTGCTCTCCCCGGAGCAGGAGGTTTCCGAGGCGGACGCGAAGCGCTTTTCCGACATGACCGATACCGCGGTTTATGTCCTCTCGAGAAATTCGGGCGAAGGAAGAGACCGGAAGGTCGAAGATGATTATGATCTTTCCCCGGTGGAAAAGAAAAACCTTCGGGTTCTGCGGGAAGCATACAAAAATCTTGTGCTTGTTCTGAATGTTCCAGGCCCGGTGTCGGTGGCGGACCTTCAGGAATCAGAGGCTGACGCGATTCTTTTAATGGGCCAGCCCGGACAGGAAGCAGGACTTGCGGTTTCGGAGGTCCTGACAGGCGAAACAACTCCTTCCGGAAAGCTGACGACCACATGGGCAATGAAGTATCGGGATTATCCGAGCGCGGACACCTTCCTTTCGGATCCCGACACTTCGCTCTATACTGAAGGGATTTATGTCGGCTACCGCTATTTCACAACAGTTAAAAAACAGGCCGGATATCCCTTCGGATTTGGTCTCAGTTATACGGATTTTGCAGTTTTCGGAGCTTCTGCCAGCGTTTCCGGTCAGGACATCGTCGTCAGCGCGAAGGTCAGAAACTGCGGCAATTTCGACGGAAAAGAGGTGCTGCAGCTCTACGTCAGCGCACCTTCAACTGAGATGGACATGCCGGAAAGAGAGCTTAAGGGCTTCAAAAAGACAAGTCTTCTGAAGCCGGGAGAGGAGGAAACTCTTGTAATTACCGTCCCCTTAAAAGCGCTTTCCTCTTTCTCTGAGGAGAAGACTGCATATCTGCTGTCCAGGGGATATTATATCCTCAGGCTCGGAACGTCTTCTGAAAATACAGATAATATCGCTGCTGTCTGCATCCCGGAAAGCAGGCTGACAAAGCTCGTGTACGAGGAACTTCCGCTTGCGCAGCCGCTTGATGTGATGAAGGGACTTGAAGGAAACGACAACAGCAAAGAGGCATCTTCGCTTCCCATTCTGCTTCCGGAAGATTTTCCGGTATGTGAAGACGCGCGTTCTCCGTACCAGACACCCTGTGTCACAACCTATACCACGGATCCGGACTATACGGCTGTCATGCCGTATGAAAAGGTGCAGCTTGTCGAAAAGAAGGATATTACACTTCAGGACGTATACGACGGCCGTGCATCCTATGAGGAACTTCTCGCGCAGTTTACGGAGGAAGAACTGTCAAACTTTGCCTGCGGTACCGGCTGGGGCGTCGCGGACGACGCGAATCCAGTGATCGGAAGTTCCAGTGAGTCCGTTCCCGGCGCAGCAGGCGAGACGACGCACAACCTCGAGAAGCGGTTTAAGATTCCGGCGATTGTCCTTGCGGACGGCCCTGGCGGCGTAAGGCTTACACAGCAGTTTACCGCGAAAAATATCGATACGGGCGAAGACCAGACCGTGTATCATCACTGCATTTCCTGGCCGGTGGGGACGCTCATCGCGCAGTCTTTTGATCCGGATGTGGCGCGGGAGGTCGGTCTCGGGATGAAGGAGGATCTGAAGGCCTTCAGGATCGAGGTGCTTCTCGGCCCCGGCATCAATATTCACCGGAATCCTTTATGCGGACGGAATTTCGAGTACTTCTCAGAAGACCCTTTCCTTTCCGGCGAAATGGCTGCAGCAATGACGCTTGGCATTCAGGACGGGTACGAAGCCGCCGCATGCGTGAAGCATTACGCGGCAAACAACCAGGAAACCAACCGTCATAAAAATGACTCCGTGGTTTCCCAGAGAGCGCTCCGGGAAATTTATCTTGAGCCCTTCCGCGCGGCCATTGAGAAGGGAAAAGCCCTGACAGTGATGACATCCTACAATAAGATCAACGGTGTTCCGACGGCGGACAGCTATGACCTGTGCACGAATCTTCTGCGCGGGGAGTGGGGCTTTGAGGGCTTTGTGATGACAGACTGGAACGGCGGATCATCAACGGCTTCGATCTCGATGTTCGCGGGAAATGACCTCATTATGCCCGGCGGTATCTCGAAGGAACTGAATATTCTGCTGAACGTCGCACACCGGATGCCGGAATTTGACGAACGCGGAGAGGTGAGGAAAATTGCGGACAAGCCTTTCCCGCTTAACGGAAAGCTTCTGCCGATCTACACGCTGAAATGGAACAGCTTCCGGCCGGATAAAGACGGCGATACAGAGGTTGAGGCGCGTCTTGAGGATGGCCATACTGCTGAAATCAGGGACGGACTGATCCTTGTGGACGGGGAGAAAATCTATACTGAAGCCGGTTTTATTATGGATATTTTCCGGCTCAAAGAAAAGTACGAACCCTTAAAGACACCGCTGACCACGGAAGCGGCACGGATATCCGAGGATGGAAAGAGCATTTTCTATAAGGGTTTTGATACCTTCCGGCAGACCATATGTATCGGCGACATCGAAGCACGGGCAAAAAACATCCTGAAGGTAATGGAAAAACTCGGCCGTATAGAAAATTGATAAAATTGTGTACGGAAAAGGATATTTTTATCGCCGCTCAGTGTGTATAACTTCTGTTATTATTCTCTAAATAATAGAAAACCATCGCAAATTGATAGTTTTTTTTCGGTTTTGCATCTATAATTATATTATATAAATAAATACCGGAGGAGTGGTTTATGGCTGAGAAGAAGACAGAGCAGGAGCGTTTCCTGCAGAAGAAATTGTATGACGTGACGCTGAGCTTCGATCCTGAAAGTGTCGAAGAAGAAGTGAAAAACGTCGGTCTCATCGGCGAGTTTCTGTTCTATCGGAGCAATCTGAAGGGCCATACCGATGAAGAAGGCATGGCAGAGCACGATCCGAAATATCCGCCTGCGAAGTATGAAGAAGGAATGGCACAGATCGGCGGGCGCTATTATCAGGAGATGAAGCTGAACGAGGAGACCGGCCTCTATGAGATTTCACTGAAGCTTCCGGCGGGCATGTATCCCTATGGCTTCCAGCTGAATGCAGAACTTTCTGATCCTTCCGATGATCCCCGGATGTCCTGGCAGAATGTGATGACGGAAGACGGCTCGATGCACAGCTTCGGCGAATTCCGGCCCTGGCTTCCGGATCCGAAGAACCCGCCTTTCGCGCCGACAAAAGACGGCGTGCAGATGAACAGCGAGCTTTATGTCGGCTCTCCCGACGAGCTTCCCTGGCTTCCGGCAAAGAATCCTTCTGTGAAGGGCCTCGCAACCTATGTCAGCTATAAGGATATCAAGGGCGATGACCGCACCATGGGCATCTATCTCCCCGCAAACTACGACCGGTCGAAAGAGTACCCGGTAATTTTCGTCTCGCACGGCGGCGGCGGAAATGAGTGTGACTGGTTCTCGCAGGGAGGCCTTGTGAATATCATGGACAACCTGATCGCGGCGCACCGCACGGAGGAAGCGATTGTCGTGACGATGAATAATTCCGTCTATGACTGGAATTTTGCCGATATCGACCAGAACGTGATCCAGTGCATCATTCCGTATCTTCGGAAGGTGTACGCGGTCGCGAAGGATCCGAAGCGGATGGCTTTCTGCGGACTTTCGATGGGCGGCATCACGACAATGTACACCTATATGCACCATCCGGAGCTTTTCGGGTATTTCGGCTGCTTCTCCGCAGGCTTTGCGGGCGGAGAGGGCTTTACGCTTGAGAACCCCCATCTTCACGATGTGAAGCTTCTGATCGGGTGTGCGGAAGAGGATATCTCCTACAATGAGCGCGATATCGGCACGCCGCCGACCATCCGGAAGCTCAAAGAAGCAGGAATTCCCTACATTCCGTATTTTGTCACCGGTTCGCATGACTGGTTCTGCTGGCCGGAAATGTTCCGCTATTTCGCGGAAAACGTGCTCTGGAAATAAAGGAGGGAAAAGATGGCAAGAGAATTTTACATGAATGACAAGGCCCCGATCGTCGAAACGGCGAAGGGCAAGCTCCGGGGCTTTCACTACGACGGCGTCGACCATTTCTACGGCATCCGCTACGCAAAGGCGAAGCGCTTCCAGATGCCCGAGCCTGTGAAGGCCTGGGAAGGCGTGAAGGACGCCGGCTCCTACGGGATGATCTGCCCGGTACTTTCCGAGCCGATGCCGACCGGCGAAGTGATGACGCCGCACCGTTTCTGGCCCTCGTCCGAGCACTGCCAGTACCTGAATGTCTGGACAACGAAGTGCGATCCTGCGGCGAAAAAGCCCGTCATGTTCTGGATCCACGGCGGCGGATACGCTGCCGGCTCCTCGATCGAGCAGGTCTGCTACGACGGCTTCAATCTCGCGAAGCTGGACGACGTCGTTGTCGTTTCCGTCAATCACCGCCTGAATGCCTTCGGGTATCTCGACATGTCCGATTTCGGCGAGAAATATAAGAACAGCGTCAACGTCGGCATGGCGGACCTTGTCGAAGCGCTTCGCTGGGTGCGTGATAATATCGCGGCCTTCGGCGGCGATCCGGAGAATGTGACGATTTTCGGACAGTCCGGCGGCGGCGGAAAAGTGACCGTGCTTGGTCAGATTCCGGAAGCGGAAGGACTTTTCCACAAGATGATCGTGATGTCCGGCGTGATTCCGGCAGGTGATTTCAATTCGGACTGCTCGGCGAAAGAGCTCGTTCTCGAGATCCTCTCGAACCTTCGGATCGATGAGAAGGACGTCGAGAAGCTTGAGAAGGTTCCGGTGCCGCAGTTTATCTGGGCCGTGAACCAGGCGGTTATCAAGTTCCGTAAAGAAGGCAAGCGCGTCGGCTGGACGCCGAAGCCGAATGATTACTATGTCTGTGATCCGCTGGAAGGGGACTTCACCGGCTTCTCGAAGAAGATCCCGACGATCGTCGGAACGGTCATCTCGGAGTTCGGCTTCCCGAAGGATTACGGCGTGAGAGCGGAGCTTTCAAAGGAAGACCGCGTACGCTTTGTGAAGGAGTATTACGGCGAAGAGGGCGGGGAGAAGATCCTTGAAGCCTTCCGGAAGGTTTATCCGAATACGAATGAAGTCTACGCGACGGATCTTGAGACCATGTTCATTCCCGCAACCGTTGACTATGTGAAGAAAAAGGCAGCGGAGGCGGAAGCGCCGGTCTACAACTACATGTTCGCGAAGGTATTTGATGTTTATCAGGGACGCAGTGCATGGCACTGCTCGGACATTCCGTATTTCTTCCACAACGCCGAGCTGATTCCGCTGTGCCACCAGAAAAATTACGAGTTCCTGGACCGCGTCATGTCCGCGTCTTTTGTGAATTTCGCGCGGACCGGAAACCCGAATGCAGATGGACTGCCCGAGTGGAAGCCCTGCAAAGAAGGTTCGATGCAGACCATGGTATTCGACGATACCTGCTACGTGGTTGAAAACATGCAGGATGAGCTGCTGCCGCTGGTAAAAGAATATAAACCCCCGTTCCATTTCGAGCCGTCGATCGCAGCAGACGACGATGAAGAAAGCGGAAACGCCTGGGTATTCTGAGAAAGATCCTGCGGACCATTCTCAGAGCCTCCGGCGGATGCGCACGGATTTGTGAGGAAATATGCTGCTTCGCAGCCAAATCCGGCGCACGGAAAAACACTTTTCGCGTTTTGCCGAATCAAGAGAGATATACGAATAGGAGACCCCAGTTATGAGTAAAGTATTAGCACTGTCATTCGGCAGGAAAATGTCGAATACGGACGTGTTTTTAAAGGAAGTGCTTCTGAAGTGCCAGGAAGCGGGGCATGAGATTCAATTCCTGCGCCCGGATGATCTGGATATCAAACCCTGTACCGGCTGCTGCGGATGCGTTGTCGGCATCATGTCCGGCAGAACGAACGGCACCTGCATTCACAAGGATGACTTCCATATTGTCGAGGATGCGTACTACGACGCGGACTGCGTGCTGATCGGTTCGCCGGTGTATGAAACCTCCCCGAGCGGAACCTTCAAGACCTTCTGCGACCGCATGGGCCCGTCCCATGACATTTCCTTCCTGACGGAAGCAAAAAAAGAGCGTCTCGCACGCGGCGGAGAAAATGTCCTTCTTCCCGATGAACGCGCCTTTAAGCCGAGAATCGGCTGCCTTGTCGCAGTCGGCGGCGCAAGAACCGAGAACTGGACGATCATGACGATTCCGATCATGTACGAATCCATGATGTCGGCGGGCGTGGATGTCATCGATACGCACGTGTACTACGGCGCGATGAATGTTCAGCATATCCTCGGCGTTCCGGAGGAGATGGCCCGCGCGGACAAGATGGCGGAAAATGTGATCGCCGCTCTTTCGGCAAAAACCGATGAAGAACGCACAAAATGGCGCGGCGAGTCGGAAGGCGCCTGCCCCGTTTGCCATCAGAGCATGTTCCGCGTTCATCCGGGTTCCGACCGCGTGGAATGTGCGATCTGCGGAATCGACGGAAAAGTGCTGATGAAAGACGGCGCTGTACGCTATGAGTTCCCGGAATCCGAACAGGCGCGTTCCCGTATGCGCTACGCCGGAAAACTGGAACACCGGAATGAGATTGCGGACGGCGCGATGACACAGAAGAAGGTTGAAAATCTCAAAGCGCTGAAAGAAAAATATCTGCACATCGGCGAATAACAACTGGTGGGGAAACGTTTCCGACGGAAGCGTTTCCCCTGCTGTACGACGTATTTCCTTGACAAATATGCGGGAAACCTTATAATGAAATTGCAGATAACGGAAATTCTTTTCATATAAAGAGTCAATAAATGCTGGTTTAGGAGGTACGTTCATGACCGGGATGGAGCGGCTTCTGGGTTTTTACAACACTTCACCTGCGGACAGCATGCAGGGGGCAATTGTTCGTAATATTTTAGTTCATGTAAAGGAGGTTGGGAACCTCACGATTTTCGATCTGGCGGATCTCTGCTTTACGTCACCGGCCTCGATCAGCCGCCTCGTTCGGAAACTCGGTTACAAGAGCTACGCGTATTTTCAGAAAGATATGGTTGACTGCATCAAGGATTATGATGTTCACAACCGTTTTGTCTCGATGGAAACCAAACCGGAAGACCAGCCGGTTTCCGAATATTTCCTGGACAGCTTCGACCTGATCTACCGGCAGTTCCGTGAGAGCATCGACTATGACAGGATCCATGAATTGACCAAGGCCATGCATGAGGCTGAAAAAGTGGCGATCTATTCGTATTCGGCTTATTTCACCGAACTTTTTCTGCAGTCGGACCTGTTTATGAGCGGCAAGATCTGTGATGTGCATTCGCAGGAAAAAGACCTTCATGAACATGTAAAAGTCCTGACCAAAAAGGATTTTGTGATTCTGATTGCACCGACGGCGGTTGGATCCGACCGGCGGGAGAAGCTGATTGAGGAGATTCATGAGAGCGGGGCAAAGGTCTGTCTGATTAATGATTCGAGACACCGGGCGAAAAACAGCAAGGCGGATATTGCCTTCCCGATGCCGAATGTCAAGCAGGCAGTGGACATGTTTATCATGCAGCTGTTCCTCGCAATTGTGGACATGGAGTACCGGAAAGAATATATTGACGATGCAGGACATTAAAGAAAAGGTGCTTACAGCACCATCATTCGAAATCCTGCGGATTTCTCATGACGGTGGTCAGGGAGGCTTCGCCTCCAGACCACCAGGAAAAAATAATACTACCCCGGTTGGTACGCGAGCGTCCCTCCCGGGGTAGTACTATTTTCCCTGGTGCTGACTTTTTTCATAATCTGAAATTCCTTTTACGTTGTGTGCGTGTATTTGTATCAGGAGCATGGTAAGATAGTTGATAAGAAAAGAGGAGAGGCAGGACAGAACGGCTTCTCATAACTCTCCTGGAAAATACATCTGAAGGAGGAACTATGAACCAGACCAAAGTGAACCCCTATTCCCGCAGCGTGTCGATTATCGGCGTCGGCTGCACACCCTTTATGTATACGGTAGATAAAGAGGAGACCAACGGACTCACGGAAGGCGAGCTTTTCGGCTACGCTTCGCTGAAGGCAATGGAAGACGCCGGCGTGAATCCGCAGGACATCGATTTCTATTTCCACGGCTGCGCATCTCCCTTAAACGGCTCGAATTACCTGACCCCGAACATTCAGGTCGCGAACTGGTTCGGCATGAAAGGAAAGGCTTCGATCCATCATTCGGAAGCCTGCTGCACGGGCTACTATGCGGTCGAGCAGGCTGTAAATGCGGTCGCTTCCGGCAAATACAACTGCGTGCTTTCCGCCTGCATCGAATTCGGCGACAGCCTGGCGGTTCCGAATCATCCCTACAAGCGTGAAAAAATGACAATGGAGAAATTCCTTGCGACGACGTCCTGGCTCTATGACCGCAACTACACCCGGTCTCTCATGGCCGGACAGGAGCTGATCTACGACGACGCAGCGGAATGGTACAAGAGAACCAGAGGACTTACGGATGAGCAGATGGACGACACCCTGATCCACATGAGCCTCAACAACCGTAAAAACGCTTCCAAAAATGAGCTTGCGATCGAGCGCAGGACCTACGAAGAGCTGGCGAAGGAAGCGGGCTATGACGATGTCATGGACTATATGCGCTCTCCCTATAACCCCAAGAACGGTGATTTCCTCCGGATGAGCGGCATTGAGCTGAAGTGTGACGGCGCGGCGGCAGTCATTGTCTGCGCGACCGACATGGTTGACAAATACATGGGCAACAAGTCCCATAAAGCGATCGAAGTGCTCGGCTCCGGCTGCGCTGCCTGCGAAGCGACGACCCCGCATTTTGAAGTCACGGCAACCGAGGAAGCCGTCCGCCAGGTCTATGATGTGACCGGTGTGAAGCCCGATGAGATTGATATCTTCTACGCGAACGACTTCATCATCACCTCGCATCTTGTTTCGGCTGAGATCGCGGGCTACCTGCCCTACGGCGAAGGCTGGAAATATATCTGCGAAGGCCGGACGGCCTACGACGGCGACAAGCCGATCAACACGAACGGCGGCCGGACCTCCTTCGGTCACGCGCATGCGGCGTCGGGACTTGCGGACCTTTACGAGTGCGTGAAGCAGATGCGCGGCGAATGCGGCGACCATCAGGTGAAGAAGCTTCCAAAGACTGCGATGCTCCGTGGTTACGGCGGCGCGCAGAATATCTGCACCTACATTATTCGGACGATTGACGGGATGGAGACGGTTCCCGCAGAGAAGAAGGAATCCGTTGTGAAACTCACCAAGGTGGTCCAGGGCTTCTACGATTACCTCGAAGAAGGTAAGATCATGGGCCGGAAGTGCCCGAAGTGCGGCGCCGTCGAGTTCCCGCCGGTCTACGCCTGCAACAGCTGCGGCTCTCTTGAGACCGAATGGGTCGAGATCAGCGGAAAAGCGAAGATGCATTCGATCGTCATGCCCGCGCCGCTCAGTAATAAGCCCGAATACAAGGCGCTCGGCAAGTTTGCCTATGGCGAGATCGAGCTGGAGGAAGGCAGCCGTCTGAACGCGGTCGTCCGCGGCATCACGAAGAAGACGAGAAAAGAGCTTCTCGACAAGCTGCCGCTCGACGTCCACGCGGCGATCTTCCAGAGGGACGGCTACAAGACGGTCGTATTTGACCTGGATGAAAAGTATTTACAGTAAAAAGGAGAAGAACCATGAACCGCAAAGAACTTGAAGAACAGATTTTTGAAATGATTTCCCAGCTTTACAAGAAGGATGTCGAAGAGCTGACGCTTGAAACCACCTTCGCAGACGACCTCGGCGGCGCATCCGTCCTGATGGTCGGCCTTGTATCCGAGATCGAGAATGAACTCGACGTCATGATCCAGCTGCAGGAAGCGGCTGCCTGCGAGACGATCGGCGATCTTGTGGACAAAGTGGAAGAGGAAATGTAATGAGTATCCTGGAAGACTTAAGCCTCCGGGCAAAAGAGCACCCGATGCGGGTCGCTTTCCCGGAAGGCGAGAACGAAAAGATGATGCAGGCGGCGTACGAATGCGCGGAGGAAGGCGCGATTCATGCAATCCTCGTCGGTGATGCGGAAAAGCTTCGCACGCTCGCCTCGGAGCGTGGCCTGGATCCTGAAAAATTCGCTTATGCGGACCTTCAGGAGGAAGAACTGATCGCGGACCTGATCGCGAAATACACCGCGCTTCCGGATACACGCCTGAAGGAAAAGGCGCTCAGAAGAAGAATGGCGGATCCGTTATACTTCGCGATGGTCATGCAGGCTGCGGGCGAGGCGGACGTCACCTTTGCGGGCATCAACTATACGACAGAGGACGTGCTTCTTGCGGGCCAGATGATCATTGGCCTCAAGGAAGGCATCTCGACGGTTTCTTCGATCGGCCTCTGTGAGATTCCCGGCTTTGCGGGCTCGGAGGGCGAGCTTCTCGCGATCGGCGACTCTGCTGTCTGCGCGAATCCGACCGAGGAGCAGCTGGCGGATATCGCGATCAGCGCCTGTGAAACCGTGAAGGAGCTTCTTTCGTGGGAGCCGAGATGCGCATTCATCAGCTACTCGACCTTAGGCTCCGGCCAGGGGCCTTTGATCGACAAGGTCAGCGCTGCAGTGAAAATCGCGCAGGAAAAGCGCCCGGACCTCAAGCTCGACGGCGAGTTCCAGCTGGATGCCGCGATTGTTCCTGCGGTTGCGGCGAAGAAGGTGAAGCGCGAAAGTGCAGTTGCAGGCCGCGCCAATATCCTGATCTGGCCGGATCTGAACGTCGGAAATGCGGGCGTTAAGCTGATCCAGATCCTCGGACACGCGGATGCCTACGGGCCGCTTCTGCAGGGCTTTAAGAAGATTATCTGCGACTGTTCGCGTTCGGCGCCGGTATCGGAACTCAAAGGAAATATTATCATGTCCGCCATTCGCGCAGCACATGCAGGGGAAGTGTAAAAACGGCGCTTCTGAAGAATGGCCTCCCGGCTGAAGGAAATGCTGAAAAATACAGGGGAACTGTATGGGAAAAGACAGTTTCCCTGTTTCTGCAGACGGAGGAAAAATGAAAGTACTTGCCATCTCCATGGGGAGAAAAAATCATAACTGCGATATTATCGCGAAACAGGCACTGATGGCGGCGGAGAAAGCCGGTGCCGATGTCAAGTTTGTGAACACGATGAATATGGAGATCAGCCACTGCCGGGGCTGCGGTGCGTGCTCACGCGCGCGGGATCTCGGCGGGCAGATCCGTTGCATCCTGAAGGACGATTATCTCGCACTCGAAAAGGAAGTGCTTGATGCGGACGGCATCATCCTTGTCGCGCCGGTGTATTCGATCGCACCGACAGGACAGCTCGTGAATTTCTTCGGCCGTTTCGGCGCGGCGCATGACCTCGCGTCTGCGACCGTGGAACAGGAAAAGCGCGAAAAAGAAGGAAAAGAGCCTCTGGATCCGCGGCTTTTCCGGAAGCACTATGTCGCCTTTGTCTCGGTCGGCGGTGCGAAGACCGAGAACTGGACCTCGATGGGACTTCCAAACATGTACATGTTTGGCATGTCGACCGTCATGAAAACGGTCGGGCAGATCAATGCCTATGATATGGGACGCAGGACAAGTCCGGTCTTTGATCAGGCATTTATGGACAATATCGCGGGGCTCGGGAAGCATCTTGCGGAATCAATCGGCAAAGAATTTGACGAAGTCAGCTGGTATGGCGAGCCCGGCGTCTGTCCGGTCTGCCACAATAAGCTCCTCTCACCGACAGGGCGCGGCACGGAGATTGAATGTCCTTTATGCGGCATTTACGGGGAGCTGTCTATTGAGGACGGGCAGATTGTCACGCGCTTCCCGGAAAAACAGAAGATGCGGGCGAGAAATACGCTTGCAGGGCTTTATGAGCACCACTACGAGCTGCACGACATGATGGAGATTGTGGAGAAAAATATTGCCGCGCATAAGGACGATATGG
>CAMPAR010000051.1 GCA_946632055.1 uncultured Lachnospiraceae bacterium | reverse complement strand
GACGGACGAGGATCACGAGAAGGCCGTACAGAAGATTTTTAAAAAGCTGTATGACCAAGGCGATATTTACAAGGGCCAGTACGAAGGCCTTTACTGCGTGCCGGACGAGTCCTTCTTTACGCCTTCCCAGGCGCCGGACGGCCTCTGCCCGGACTGCGGAAGACCGCTTGTCAAGGCAAATGAGGAAGCTTATTTCTTCAAGATGAGCAAATATGCCGACCGCCTGATCGAGCATATCAATACGCATCCCGAATTCATCCAGCCGGAGTCCCGGAAGAATGAGATGATGAACAATTTCCTTCTGCCGGGTCTGCAGGATCTCTGTGTGTCAAGAACCAGCTTTAAGTGGGGAATCCCGGTGGATTTCGACCCGCGTCATGTGATCTATGTCTGGATTGACGCGCTTTCAAACTATATCACCGGCCTCGGCTATGATGTGGACGGCTCGGGCGAGCTGTATCAAAAGTACTGGCCGGCGGATCTGCACCTGATCGGCAAGGATATCCTGCGGTTCCATACGATTTATTGGCCGATCATGCTGATGGCGCTCGACGTGCCGCTTCCGAAGCAGGTCTTCGGACATCCGTGGCTCCTGCAGGGCGGAGAAAAGATGAGCAAATCCAAGGGCAATGTGATCTACGCTGACGATCTTGCCTCCATCTTCGGCGTGGACGCGGTGCGTTACTTTGTGATGCATGAGACGCCCTTCGAAAATGACGGCGTGATCACCTGGGAGCTTGTCATTGAGCGCTTCAATTCGGAACTCGCGAACACCCTCGGAAATCTCGTCAACCGCACGATTTCGATGACGAACAAATACTTCGGCGGCGAGCTGAAGAATACTTTTGTTGAGGAGCCGGTGGACGCGGAGCTGAAATCCGCCTGCCGCAAGGCGATCAACGACACCCAGAAATGCATGGAAACCCTGCATGTGGCGGATGCGATCACGGAGATTTTTAATCTTTTCAAGCGCTGCAACAAGTACATTGACGAGACGACGCCCTGGGTCCTCGGAAAAGACCCGGAGAAGGCCGGCCGTCTTCATACGGTGCTCTACAATCTGGCGGAAGGCATCATGACCGGCGCTTCGCTTCTTGCGCCTTTCATGCCGGGAACCGCGAAGAAGATCGCCGCAAGCTTCAATACGGAGCTCTGCGACTTCGAGCATCTCTCGGGCTTCGGAAATGTCGTGAAGAGCGGCACGAAGGTCGTTGAAAAGCCGGAAATCCTCTTCCAGCGCCTCGATGAAAAAGAGACGATGGAGAAGGTGAAGGTGATCATGGACGCGCAGAAGGCAGCGGCGGAAGCGGCAAGGGCGGCGGAAGAACAAAACACCTCATCCGGCGCGGCGGGCCACCTTCCCCTCGAGGGGAAGGCTGCAGAGGAAGGCACCGGGCTTCCCCTTGAGGGGAAGCTGTCAGCGAAGCTGACTGATGAGGTGTCTCCGGAAATAGACACCCTCTCCGCCAAGAAACCCGAAATCACCTTCGAAGATTTCGGAAAGATGGAGCTTCGCGTCGGCGAGATCATCGCCTGCGAGGCGGTTCCGAAGTCGAAAAAGCTTCTGTGCTCCCAGGTGAAGGTCGGAAATCAGGTGAAGCAGATCGTCTCCGGCATCCATGCCTGGTACTCTCCGGAGGAAATGGTCGGAAAGAAGGTCATGGTCCTCATGAACCTGAAGCCCGCGAAGCTCGCCGGCGTCCTGTCCGAGGGCATGCTCCTCTGTGCGGATGACGGAAACGGCGGCGCCTGCCTCATGATACCTGAAAAGGACGTGCCGGGCGGCGTGGAAATCTCGTAAGACAGGGCTGAGACCGGCCGGGAAATGCTTGACAGCCGGCTGGATTCTCTGTTATAATACAATTTGGCTGCAGGAAGCGGCTGTTTAAGTGCAGAAGCACTTCTTTTCAACAATCAAAAGCTTACAGGACATCAGCAGGAATAAAATGAATTTGTCAGGAAGGCAGGTTCTTTTCGCGCGTATGCGAAAAAGCCTGTCTTCCTTTTCTCTGATGCGGGAAAGGAGAAATCTTATGCATATGGCAGACGCTCTCGTGAATCCGGTCGTAGCCGGCACGATGTATGCAGCTTCCGCGGCGGTGGCGGGTGTTTCCGTCCACAAGGTCCGTCTGGAGGACAATCAGAAGAAAATACCCTTAATGGGTGTCATGGGCGCCTTTGTTTTCGCGGCGCAGATGATCAATTTTACGATTCCCGGAACCGGTTCGTCCGGACACCTTTGCGGCGGCATGATGCTCTCGGCGCTTCTCGGGCCCTGGGCCGGCTTCCTCACAATGATTGGAGTGCTTCTCATCCAGTGCCTGTTCTTTGCGGACGGCGGGCTTCTCGCGCTCGGCTGCAATATCTGGAACATGGCCTTCTACGGCTGCTTTGTCGGCGCGCTTGTCATCTGGCGCCTGATCATGAAGAACGGTGCGGCCCGCTGGAAAATCATCCTGGCATCTGTTCTTGGCTGTGTTCTGACGCTGCAGATGGGCGCTTTCTCCGTAACGATCGAAACGATGCTTTCCGGCATAACAGAGCTTCCTTTTAAGACTTTTGTTGCGGCCATGCAGCCGATTCACCTTGCGATCGGCCTCGTGGAAGGTCTGATCACGGCGGCGGTGCTTCTCTTTGTCTATGAGGCAAGACCCGAGCTTCTCTGGGGCATCGGTACGCCGAAGAAAGAGGCGAAGCTTTCCCTTGGCTGGACGCTCGGGATCCTGGGCGGCCTCGCGCTCCTCATCGGCGGCGGTCTGTCGCTCGCGGCGTCTTCCCTTCCGGACGGCCTTGAATGGGCGATCGGAAGAATTACCGGTTCTGAAGAGCTGGAGGCGGCGGAAGCCGGCATTTACGCGGCGGCGGACAAGGTACAGAGTGCGACATCCTTCCTGCCGGACTACGCCTTCAAAGGCTCGGAAAGCGCAGCCGGCACCACGGTTTCCGGCATCGTCGGCTCGCTCATCGTAGTCGCTCTTTTGGTGGGCGCAGCGCTGTTGTTCCGTTTCTTCCGAAATAAGAAAAAGGAGACGGTGGCAAAGAACTGAAGAGCAGGGAGCTTTTTCAGAAAAGAACCCATGAAGGGCAGATGAAATATGAGTAAAATCGGTCAGGCAATCAGCGAAATCCAGTCTTTGGAAACAATTTCCAAAGAAGACAGGCGGGTGAACCGGATTCACCCGCTGTCAAAGCTGATCCTGACCGTTTTTTATATTGCGGTAACGGTTTCTTTTCATAAGTATGATCTGCCGGGGCTGATTGGAATGGCGGTTTATCCCGCGGCGGTCTTCATGATCGCGGATCTTTCCTTCAGGGAGGCGCTCCGGCGGCTCAGGGTCGTGCTGCCGCTTGTCATGGTGATGGGCATCCTGAACCCCTTCTTTGACCGGAAAATCGTGCTGATGGTCGGAGCCCTGCCGGTTTCCGGCGGAGTTCTTTCAATGCTGACCCTGATGATCAAGGCCGTGCTGACCGTGCTCGCGGGCTACCTTTTCATCGCCACGACACCGATCGAAGAGATCTGCCGGGCGCTTAGGATCATCCATATTCCGAAGACCTTTGTGGTAGTCGTACTTCTGATATACCGCTACATTACAGTTCTCCTGTCGGAGGCGCGACGGATCACGCAGGCCTATCAGCTCCGGGCGCCGGGGCAGAAGGGCGTGCATTACAAGGTCTGGGGCTCTCTGGTCGGTCAGATGCTGCTTCGCTCCATGGACCGCGCGAATGATATCTACGACAGCATGCAGCTTCGGGGTTTTGACGGAGATTTACGGACCGGTGAGAAGAAGGCGCTGACGCCGCTCGATTTCCTGTGGCCGCTCCTGTGGGGAGCCGTGATCGTGCTGCTTCGCATCTTCCCGGTTGTGGAGCTCCTCGGCGGGCTCTTCGTATAAGCCGCACGGACAGAACCATGAAAGGACAATGGAATGAGCCATATTCATATTGACGTCGAAAATCTGAACTTTTCCTACGAAAACGGAACGCCGGTCCTGAAGAACCTCTCCTTTCGCGCTTCGGAGAACGATTCGGTCGGAATCATCGGCGCGAACGGCGCCGGAAAGTCCACCTTTCTGAAGCTCCTCGTGGGCCTGAACCTGAATTTTACCGGCTCGATCCGCATTGAGGAGATTCCGCTCGAAAAGAAGACGCTCGCGAAAATCCGGGAGAAGATCGGCTATGTTTTTCAGGATTCGGACAGCCAGCTTTTTATGACGACGGTCGGGGAGGACGTGGCCTTTGCGCCGAGAAACTACGGACTGCCGGAGGAAGAGGTGGAGAAACGGGTGCAGGAAGCGCTGGAAAAAGTACATATTACACACCTCAGGGACAAGTCGATCTTCAAGCTTTCGGGCGGGGAGAAGAAGCTTGCAAGCCTTGCAACGATACTGTCGATGACGCCGGACATGATTCTCCTGGACGAGCCTTCGGTTGCGCTCGACCCGAAGAACCGGCGGAATCTGATCCATGTGCTGAACGAATTTGAACACCTGAAGCTCATCGCGAGCCACGACCTCGATTTTATCTGGGACACCTGCAATCGCGTGGTGCTCGTGAACCACGGCGAGATCATCGCGGACGGAAGTCCGGAGGAAATCCTGAGGGACGGGGAGCTTCTGGATGCGAACGGGCTGGAGAAACCGCTGTCGCTGACCGGAAGATAAGCCTTTCCCGGCCGGACACAAAGAATTCACTTGCCATATTCGCGCTTAGCGTGTATACTATAATAGAATTCTTATAAGAGAAAGGAAGTGATCGCCGGGATGCGTATGGAAAAAATCAACTCCAGTCAGATCAGAGTGATGCTGACGCGGGAGGATCTTCAGGAGTGGCAGCTGTCGCTTCGGGAGATGAAATACGGCAGCAAGGAAACCTCCGAGCTGTTCCGGCGGATGATCCAGCAGGCGGTTCAGCAGTACTCCTTCAATCAGGAAGGACTGCCTCTCATGGTGGAGGCGGTGCCCTTAAGTCAGGATTCGCTGCTTCTGATCATTTCGGCCGTGGAAGAGCCGGAGGAGCTGGATCCGCACTTCGCGTCCTTTACACCGCCGAGTCCCGCGCTTCCGGGCTTCTCGGAGGAACAGACCGCGAATCCCTATGAGCCGGAGAAGCACGGAGCGGCCGCGCTGCATGCCGTGGTGCTTTCCTTCCGGGACATTGATTCGGTGATGGAGTTTGCCTGGTCGATCGGAGGCGAATACCCCGGAAAGACCGCGCTTTACCGTCCCAAAGGATCCGCGGAGTTCTATCTGGTGCTTGAAAAGCCGAACGATATGGAGAATGACCAGTTCCTGCATTTCCTGAACGGGCTCACGGAATACGCCGATCTCGTGCCGACCTCCGGGACGCTGTACGGATACCTGACCGAGCATGAGACGCCCGTCATGGACGACGCGGTGCGCAAGCTCGCAGGCTGTTGATCACGCTTACAAATTCATAGAAATGCTGCGAAGACAGGGTGCGCCTTTTAGGCGGACGGATGTTTTCGCGGCATTCTTTTCTGCCTTCTCAGGGATAATGCGGCAGTTCAGGGAGAATCAGTTCGATGTGGAACCGGATGATGATGATCGTCGGCGCGATCTGTGTCGCGATTGCTTTTTATATAGTAACCAGAATCAGGCGATTCAGCTTTGTCCGCAGTTTTGCTGGGAGTCATCCGGCGCTTTCCTGGATACTTCCGTCGCTGGCCGTCGTCGCCGTCGCGCTCATCTTCCTGTTCGTCTTCAATGTGACGACCATGGCGGTGGTGCTCCTGCATCTGATGATCGGTTTTCTTCTCACGGATCTCGTGTTTCTTTTTCTTCCGAAGGGAGACAGCCGGGATCTGCAGTGCGCGATCGGGCTCGCCGTGACGGTCATTTACCTCGGCATCGGCTGGTTCAATGCCTGGCATGTGTACCGGACGGATTATACCATTGTGACGGATAAGGCGCTTCCGAAGGAGAATATCCGGCTCGTGGAGATTGCCGACTCGCATCTCGGGATCACCCTGAACGCCCGGAACTTTCAGAAGCAGATCGACCGCATTCAGGCGGAGAACCCGGATCTTGTCGTCATCGTCGGCGACTATGTGGACGACGACAGCTCGAAGGAGGACATGATCGCCTGTTGCGAAGCACTCAGGACGCTGGATACGACCTACGGCGTGTATTTTGTCTACGGCAATCACGACGACGGATACTTTAACTACCGGAATTTCACCTCGCAGGAGCTTCGGGACAGCCTCACGGCAAACGGTGTCACGATTCTCGAGGATGAGGCCGTGCTTCTCGGCGCGGACCCGGCACTCGCGGCGGCGGACGGGGAGCGCTTCGATATCGGCGGCTTCTACCTCATCGGACGGCGGGACCGCTCGATGCGCAGAAGGTCTTCGGCAGAGGCGCTGACGACGGAGCTTCCGGAGGATCGATACCGGATCATGCTCGATCATCAGCCGAATGATTACGCCGCGGAAACGGCGGCCGGCGCGGATCTGGTGCTTTCCGGACACACGCACGGAGGACATATTTTCCCGGCGGGCTTCATCGGACTCTGGATGAAGGCGAATGACCGGGTGTACGGCTGGGAAAAGCGTGAGAACACCAATTTCATCGTAACATCCGGGATCTCCGGATGGGCGATTCCCTTCAAGACCGGGACGACCTCGGAGTATGTCGTGGTGGATATTCATCACTGACGGACGGGGCAGCGAACTTAATCCCATTCCCTCTCACGGAGGGTGGAAATAAAACGGCCCGAAAAAGGCCTTAGAGGAGAAAACATGATGGAAAACAGCAAGCAGGAAAGCAAGTCAGGCGCTGTAAAGCAGCGGACCTACTGGATTGCGGTCAACGCGGTGATCGCGGCCCTTTACGCATCGCTCACGATCGCCATCGCACCGATCGCCTATGGAGAGATCCAGTTCCGCATCACGGAAATCCTGATTTTCCTTGCCTTCTACAACAAGCACTATATCCCGGGACTTGTCATCGGCTGCTTCCTCGCGAATCTCGCGTCGCCGATGCTGGCCTACGATCTGACCTTCGGAACCGCGGCGACCGCGATTGCCGTCATCGGAATTTATTACGCGGGAAGACTGATCAAAAACGAGACGGCCGGTCTTTTTACGGCGCCCGTGATCGGCGCCCTCGCAAACGGCCTTCTGGTCGGGCTTGCGCTGCATCTCGCCTTTGACATTCCCTACTGGATCAATGCGCTCTATGTCGCGATCGGCGAATTCGCCGTGCTGATTCTCGGTGCCATCGTGTTCCTGTCGATCGGGAAAATCCCGGCAGTCCGGAAGGCGCTGTACTGGCACTTCTGACAGACCGGAAGTTCCGGAACGGCTGAAAAGGAACCGGACACTGCATAATCTGAAACCTGGACCCGGGACAAACTGCCCCGGGTCCTTTTGTACCGCAGAAGTTGACTGAATTTAGTCAATGACAGATTGCCATAACAGGCTTTACAAGAGAACAATGTGTGTTATGATGCTTTTAAGGGAGGAGAAATGGATGTTCTGTGAAAAACTGAAACAGCTGCTCGGACTTCTCGGGACGACGGCTTCGGAATTTGCCGCCTTCGCAGGCTGTGATAAAGCTTATATCAGCCGGCTTTTAAGCGGCCGCACCGTTCCGAAAAAAGGAGGCGCCGGCCTGAAAAGGCTTGCGGAGAATATCTTCCTTCTTGCAGAAAAAGAAGGAAAGGAAGAGGAGCTTCTCCTGTTGCTATCCCCCGGCCGCAAGACCGATGCACGGGACCTTTTCCTGCGGCTGACGGAATGGCTCTTTGAGGGCGAAACGGACTCCGGGAGCACCGTTCGGCAGAATGAGATCAGGAAAAGCCGGGAATTCGGGAAGAAGCTGAGCGCTCTGATGGAGCTTACCGGTCTTTCCAATGTCCGGCTTGGGCGATCCTTAAGTATCGACCCTTCCTATGTCAGCCGCTTTCGGAACGGACTGCGCTCTCCGGACTCCAACCCGAAGCTGATGGATGCCCTTTGCTCTCTGATTCTGGAACGCGTGACGGAGCAGGGGAAGACAGCACACCTCGCGGAGCTGACGGGCATTTCTCAGGAATGCTTCACAGACCCGGAGGAAGCATTCGAAAGCCTTTACGGATGGCTGTTCAGTACGGGGCGGATGGCGGAGGAACCTTACATTGAGGAACTGATCGGGCGCTTTGGTGAATTTACACAGGAAATCATGATTCCTCAGGCTCCTTTTGCGGAAGAGTATGACGCGGATGTCCTCGAGGAGAGAAATCTTTATTATGGGACGAAAGGCCTGCGGAAGGCGGTGCTGCGATTCCTTTCGGAGGTGATCCGAAGGGAAGAGAAGGAGCTGCTCCTGTATTCGGACCAGAACATGGACTGGATGGATCAGGATGTCCGTTTCCGGCAGCAGTGGGCCGGCCTGATGGGTCAGTGTGTTTCCCGGGGTACCAGGGTTGTGATCATTCATAACCTGAACCGGAATTTGGATGAAATGACGGACGCGATCCGGAACTGGCTTCCGCTGTATATGACCGGCCGGGTGCAATCGTATTACAGCACCCGGAAGAAAGGCGAGCGTTTTTCTACGACGCTCTTCCTGTGTCCCGGCTATGCCTGCATTCACGGATCGAATGCGGTCGGCGCCGAGGATGAGGCGGGCGTGTACCGGTATGATACCGCCCCGGAGATCCTTGCATCCGAGAGAGCGTCCTTTGACATGCTTCTTCGGGATTCAAAAGCGCTGGTCAGGATCTACGAAGCCGGCTCGGATGGTTTCATGAAGCCGCAGAATGGTGGAGAAGGAGGCCAGACTGATGCCGGAATTGCTGCGGACCCGCATGTTAAAGATTCGCTGAAACCGGTCTGGACTCTCCCGGAAGATTCCGGCGAGGAGGTCCGGATCCTGATGTCGGATCATGCGGTGGCGCTGCAGCGGCTGAAGGCGCCGTATTTTGCGGTGTTTTCCGAGCATCCGGCGCTGTACAGGGCGTTTTCGGCTTATATCGGGAAGCTGAAGAAGGAAAGAGACGAGGAAGGAGACACGCATGAATCATGAAATGGGCACGGAGCTGAAGACAGAAAAAGAGGAGGCTTCTCTGCAGTACACCCAGGTCACGAAGAATATCCAGCTGGGATCCGACGGTGTCTACCGCTGGATGTACGAATTCCGGATGATGAAGAATCCGACGATTTTATTTACCCTTTGGAAGGTGATGGGGCTGTCCTTCGGGATTGTGGCGCTTTTTATGTTTGCGCTCGCACTGCCGGACCTCATCCGCTACGGCCCGGACTTTTTCGAGACGGACTGGCGGGTGCCCGTGATTCTGATTGCGGTATTTCTGCTTATCAGCCTGCTTTCCTACCTGATCGCCGCGGCGGCCTTCGGCTGGAAGTACATTGTGATCTTTGAAATGACGGAGACCGGCGTTACCCACACGCAGCTTGCAAAACAATATCAGAAGATGCAGGCTTTCGGCATCCTGCTGGCGCTTGCAGGGGTGAAATCCGGAAACATCGGAGCGGCAGGTCAGGGGCTTCTCGCGGCATCGAGGAATCAGAGCACGACGGAATTTGACCGGGTGCGGAAGATCAGACTGAAAAAGCGCAGGGACACGATTTTTGCGAACCAGCTGCTTTATAAGAACCAGATCTATGCGGAAAAGGAAGATTTTGACTTTGTGGCGGATTATATCATCCGTCACTGCCCGAACGCGAAGGTGAAAGGAAAGTGACAAGAAACTGAAAATTCAGAGAAGGAGGGAAACAGCATGGCATTTTGCATGAATTGCGGTGCACCGTGTAAGGATGATTCCAGGTTCTGCATGAGCTGCGGAAAGCCTCTGCCGGTGATGGAACCGATGAAGCAGCCGCAGCAGACAGTGCAGCCGGCGCGAGGCGTCTCACCGCAGCCGAATACACAGCCCGGGATTTCCCGGCAGGTGACGCAGGAGATGCCGGTACAGCCGACGATACAGCCGGTACAGCCAACAGTACAGCCGCAGCCTGTCTATCAAGGGCAGATGGCGCCTGCGGCGAAGAACACGAAACCGAAGTCAAACGGCCTGTGCTCTGCGGGCTTTGTGTTTTCTCTTCTGGGCATTTTCCTCTTCGGAATCACGAGTCTCTTCGGACTGCTGTTCTCTGTCTTCGGCCTGATCTCTGCCGGGAAAAAGAAGCAGGACGGAAAGGGCAAGGCGGTTGCCGGAATCATCATGTCCGTTCTGATGCTCGCCGTGATGCTTCTCATTTTCGTATTCCTGAGAGATCCTCTTATGGACAAATACGAGCAGCTGACCGGAAGAGCCTTCCCGACGCGGAAGGTTACGGTCGAATACGACGATCTCATGACGAATTCCGGCTGGGTCGTGGCGGAAGACGAAACCTGCATCCAGTTCAATGAGAAGGATCATACCTTCAGGAATTATATCAGATATCTTGAGACTTCCGACTACTATATGACCGGTCATTATGAGATGACAGACGGCAGGAAAGCGGTCGAGTATTTACAGAAAAAGATCGGAGACGCCTGTCTTTCGGAAGACGAGATTGAGGATATTCTGGGTTCCGACAACCGCTGCCGGGAGGATAATCTGCTGGCATTGAGCTGCGATTACGAAGCATTTGTCTGTCAAGGCGAGTCGCAGGATGACTTTGAGACGGTCACCAGACATTTTTACGGGTTCTACGTTCTGATAAATAAATGGGACCGGGTTTATAACGCCATTGAGATGCATAACCTGGAAACCGGCGCTTCCTTTGTGCTGATCAGGGAGGACCAGTATATTGATTACAGTGTTGAGCACGAAACCGATCCGAACGAAAGCGCGGAGCCGGACGAGTCTGACAACTGAAGATCAGCTGTCTTCAGAATGGAGGTTTTGATATGATGATGAAAGCTTTAATGATTCGGGCCGTCTGTGCGCTTGTTCTCGCGATACGGCTTATCGGTTCGGTTGTGATGCCCGACAGCTGTGACTCCTGGGATTTCTCGAAAAGAAAAGCTACATTGAAGGATCACGTCGAAACAATCAATTACTACATCCGGGAGAACGTCAGTCACTTCGGAAGTCAATTAACAGCGGATGAGCTGAAGGTGAGTCTTGCCACCTTCCAGAATCTACAGGCGAAACTCAGCGGGAAACTGATGTGCGAAATCGACGAAGTGAAATACTATTATCCGAGATTTGTTCTGGAGAGAAATGACCAGGGTTATACCGTTACGGAGGAAACGGAGTATTATATTCACCCGCTCAACGGGGATGAAAACGGCGTTTACAAGGGAGTTGCTGTCTCGATCTTTTATAATGAGGAGATGGAAGCAGAGACTGAGGAGAATGTGAATGCATTTAACGCGAAACTCGCGAGTCTTGGGGGCAGTTACATTACATCAGCACAGATCGGCGAGTATAAGAAACGGGTTGATGCATTTAACCAGGAGTACAATAATAAGCTTCTGGGTTTCTGTAAAAAGCATAATCATCCGCTCTACGCCCCGGTCGTCGAGGTATCGGTGTTCACGGAAGCCGGTTATAAGGGTGTTATAGGCAGCGGCGCTCCGATACCCGAGGCGGTCGATCCTTTAAGTGCTCTGTGGGAGGTACACGTCGGCGCCGAGGATCCGCACGGGTGTCGTCACATAATGATTTTCCATACGATGTACTTAGAGCCTCAGGACGCCATTTCAACAGCGGAAATGATACGGCAGTCCAAACAGGCAGAAAACGGCACACCCGACGGGACCACGGAGATTGCCGCCGGATCCTATATGATTCCGGATGTACCGGTAACAATCAAATGATTCCGGAAATCATTCTCTTCGGCTTCCCGGTCGAGACCTATACGCTGATGGCGGCCCTGGCGGCTGTCACGTTTGCGGCGATGAGCTTTTGGCCTCTCAGGCGCTGCGGGCTGCCGCTTTGGAGTGTCATCATCCTGCTGGTTTTGATTTCAGCCGCGTTTCTCGTGGGGGCGAGGCTGTGGAATGTCGCCGTCAATCCCGATTCCTATGGCGAAAACCGGCCTTGGTATACCCTGAGAATGACCGGCTTCAGCATGTACGGCGGGATCGCGGGGGCTATGACTGTGCTGCTCTTTACGGCGCTGATTGCCCGCATCCGCCCCATGATAATACTGGACGCCGCAACAATCCCCGGCGCCGCCGCGTTCTGCACGGCCCGCATAGGCTGCTTCCTTAGCGGCTGCTGCGCCGGGAAAGAGACAGATCTTCCCTGGGGCGTGCGCTTTCCTGTCGATTCAGACGGCCTGACGTCTGCCGTCATTCACACGCCCGCCGTTCATCCGACGCAGCTCTATGAACTGGTGCTCGCGCTTCTCGGGATCCCTCTGTGCCTCCTGCTCGTAAAGAAGCTGCGCCCCGGATCCGGCGGACGCTTCTTTCTCTACGCCGCGTGGTTCAGTACGATGCGGCTCGTCGTCCATCCGCTCCGGGTGTTTCCGTATTCTCCGCTGGTGACAAATATCGTATATCCGCTGCTTTACTATGTCCTGATTGTTCATGCAGTATTTCTGTTCATAGCGGCCTGCCGGAAGAACAGGCGCATCGGGGAGAGGAAAGAGCTGTAGTTCTTCAGAGATATTCAAAAAAGCAGAGACAGCTTTTTATGAGGAGTTTGCCATGTCAAAGTATTGTGTTCATTGCGGTTATCAGATGGATGATACGGCCGGATTCTGCATGAGATGCGGGAAACCTGCATTAGTAACGCGGAACAGACAGCCTGAGCCCGCGAAGAGAAAGAAGGGTGCCTTCGTCTGGCTTATTATCGCGGCAGTTCTTTTGGCTGCTGCTTTCAGTATTCTTGCCTTTTTCAGGCCCGGCTTCGGACGGAACTGGTTCCGGAAGACCGCAAAACTTCAGAACGGAATCGTAGAGATGGATGAGCTTTCCTTCGACTTCAGTGCTACGGGAATGCGGGATGGTGCGGTGTCTCTGGCAAAGGACCGTATGCCGGACGGGCTGAAAGACGAGGGTCTGGTGTCGGATCTCTATGAGATGACGATCGAGGGCGAATGCAGCGACCCGGTCACTGTGACGATGAAGGTGCCAAAAGAGTATACCGGTAAAGACGGTCAGGCTCTGATGCTGGCAATCGGAACGGACTACGATGTCTCCACGGAAGCAGAAATCGGCAGGCATTATTATTATGTGGAAGCCGTGGTAGAGGGAGATACCGCCACTGCGGAATTTGTCCCAGAGGAAGTCCTGACGCCGAAACTGCTGTACCGGAAGAGCGGCAGAACCTATCTCTCCTCGGAGGAGTCCAAAAAGAAATACACCGGAAGCAGAGTCATTCGATTCGGCGAGACCCTGAGAAACTGGGTGTCCGGCGAAAACCCGAGATTTCTGATTTCTTATCCGTATTTCTATACCGTCAGCGAAAGCGACACAAATGCATTTATCAAAGATCTGGAGGATATGTGGGACTGGTATGCGGCGGAAGGCTACAGCTTTGAAGGCCTGCAGCCGATCTATATCTATGTCATTACCGGATCCGACGGAGATGTCGACGCGGCGTTTTCGCGTTCGAAGACGGGAGACCCTCAGATCGAGTTTCGGAAGAAATTTGTTTTCGGAACAGGAAAAAATTCGGATTATGCCGGTACAAGGCATCTGGCCCGGCCGCTGATGTATCATGAATTCTTTCATGCGATTCAGGATCAGTATGTCGGAACGAACAAGCATTCTTTATGGTTCGACGAAGCGACTGCGACATACTATGAGCACTGCGCGGAAAAACGATTTGGCATCAGTAATGTCTACAAATATGCTAAAACAACGGAACTTAATTACCTCTTTTCTCTCGAAAGCATGATTCCAACGAATAAGAAAATCACACAACTGGAGCAGAATGCTGAGAAGGTTACTGTCTGGGATATGATCAAAGAGAAAGATCGGAATCTGAAGAATAAAAAGTTCAGTCTGATCGGCGATGAAGGCTATGCGAGAGGTCCGTTCTGCGATATTGTATCTGAAATCAAGGAAGGCGACGACTGGATCAGGAACATATATGAGAACTGGAAAACAGGAGGAGTCACGGACTTCAGGGAAATCGAAAAAGTCGCTGAAAGCATACCGAATCTTGCATTGAAGTATTACCGGCGGTTCATAGACGGCACCTATACGGATACCGGATTCATGTCGGATGAGGGAAAAGCAAACTATTATTATAGCAGGGACATCCTGGACCTGTCTGATTCCGACATTGAAGCACTGAAAAACGGCACGAAAGAATATGTCCGGATTTCCGGTACAACACGGAACATTCACGGACAGGGAGCAGTCGTTGTCGGACTGGCGTTTAGAAATATCCATAAGCTGGCAGGAGACACAAGGTTTCATGTTTTGATTACGATTGAAGGGAAGGATCTGGAATCCGAGATCTACGAGCTTTGGGAGCATGATGCTTTTTCTACCGGCGGCAGCCTCATCAGCGATATATATAAGGCGATGAAAAAGGACAATAAACGCTTCTCCACGCTGGTTGTTTCGAAAAAACCCTTCAATACGGATGATACCGTTACGATCACCTATGAAATCACGGCGGATGTCAAGGAGGAAGAGACAAAGGCACAGGAAACAGAGGACAGTTCTTCCGATGGTGTGCCTGCAATGCCGGAGGACAAGGGGCATTGGGAGCTTACAAACGCGGATATCCAGTGGAACGGAATAAACACCAGCTGGAGATGGCCGAGCCGCACCATGACGCACGCCGAGTTTACGAGCGTGATCGGAAGCAAAGAAAAAGGAACGGAACGGGAATTCCGGGCTTCGTTTGACTGGCAGGAACCTCCGAGGGTGCTGGTTCCGGGAGAAGAGTATTTCCTCGCCTGGTCGGTAAACGCTTCGGAAAAGCTGGAATACTGGTATGACGAGGTGCCGAATTGTTCCTATGACTGGTGGTATAGCCCGACCTGGAGCAACGTGGCTGAAATCACAGGAAAGGACGGTACCATACTAACACCTTTCCAGAAAGATGATGAAGCAAAATCCAGTGACAGCGGCGTGGCGGTTCTGACTGTAAACGAAGGAAGAAGCAGCCGCGGAGTCCTTACGATAAAGTTTCGTGCACAGTTCTCGGAGGCGTACTGGCATTATGAGTGGATTGCGCCGCCGGAGCCGACCGAGGCGACGGAAGCTCCCCCGATCGAACCCCTCGGCACATACAAAGATTCCTACGGAAAGACCTTCACCATCTACAGCTTTGATCAGCTGGGTACGCTGCTTGAAGATGAATACAGTGAAAAACGTAAGTACGAGGAACTGGCGAAGTCGATCGATATGTATGAATGGTTTGGAAAGCTCTGGTGGGAAGCGAACGGCCGGCGATTCGACTCTTTCCCTCTGAAGGATCTGGAGGGCACTGTCGGGTCGGATGCCATAGAAATGGACGACTGGGTCACTCCGGGAGAAAGTGCTGCCTTCTATGCCCTGTACAAGATCGAAGGCACAAAGTACGGGAATGTAGCCGGGCTGGTAAAAGCCCGTGTCGTGAACGATACGGATGAACAGGCTCACGCCTACGACTGCAGGATCAGCTATATAAGCTATGGACCCTGACCCCAACATCATACTTATACGAGGAGATACATCATGGCAAATTTCTGTACGAACTGCGGCAATCCTGTTGGGGAAAACGATGGCTTCTGCATTAACTGCGGCCAGAAGATTCTGAAGATACAGGGACAGACTCAACCAAAAACTCTCGCTGTGAACAGCGGCACGCAGCCAGCCCCAAAACCCCTCTTCAAAACGGCTTTTCAGGCGCCGCACAGACAGCGCAGCCCGCATCTTGTACGGCGGCGCAGACAGGTCAAACCGTATCTTGGAAGGTACCGCAGGTTTCCGGCATTGTGAATAAGATCCGTTTTCCGGAGGGACAGCGATGACTATATTGATACCTGGGGCGG
>CAMPAR010000050.1 GCA_946632055.1 uncultured Lachnospiraceae bacterium | reverse complement strand
AGTTTCGGACTCCGAGGCCGCGGTCGATTCGGTCGACGGGGTCTCTGACGCCGAGCTCTCGTCAGAGGGACTCTCGCTCTCCGTCTTAGAAGCTTCGTCCGAAGAAACGCTTTCCGATTCTTCATTAGACGAACTGCTCGCCTCGGATTCCGAAGCGTCCGATTCTCCGGAGGAGCTGTCCTTGCTGTCCTCTTCGGAAGACGAGCTCTCGTCCGCGGAAGCGCTGCTTTCCTCCTCGGAGCTCGATTCCTCCGCCGAAGACGAGCTCTCATCGGCAGACGGGTCCTGAATGGCCGGCCCGGTATTTCCGAGTGCGGCAAACTGGTAGCCCTGGGATTTGGCGTAATCGATAAAGGCCTCCATGGCAGCCGTATTCGCCGCCGTGGCGTGCAGCATATAGACCGTTCCGTCCGCAAGTCCGGCGGAAAGACAGGCCAGCGCCTGCTCTGCGGAAAGCCCCCCGGTCAGGTCCGCGTAGGCAAAGGACTGCCGGACATAATCCATGCCCTGCTGCTGCACCAGATTGACGTCCCGCTGGTTCAGCTGCTCAAAGGGCGGCGTATAATAGGTCATCGGATAATCGCTGCCGACAACCTCCGAAATCCGCTGCTTGGACTGGAACAGTTCCCCGATGAATGCGTCATCGGAAAGACTCGAGGTATATACATGATTGTAGCCGTGGCAGCCGATCGTGTGTCCCTCTCCTGCCATCCGTCGCATAATTCCTGCGGTATCATAGATAAAGCGGTTGTGCAGATACTCATTGACCGTCACAAAGAAGGTGGCCTTCACGCCCTTCGCCGCGAAAATGTCCATCAGGCGGTTTGTGTAGCCAGGCTCCGTCGCGAGCGTAAAGGTCAGGTACAGGGTGTTGCCTCCCGTCGGCCGGCGGTTTCCCGGATACGAATACATCGGGATTCCCCTTGTGAGCTCCGAGCGCGGCACCGCCTCCGTAAGCTCCGCGGGCGGCGCCTCAAAATAGTTCGGCTGGGTTTCGGGTGCTGCCGCCGGGGCCGCTTCCCCCGATGCCGTGGCCGCAGCCGCCGCCGTCTCGCCCGATGCTTCCTCGGCGCTCCCGTCGTCCGTTTTCTTCTCTTTTACTTCCTTCGTTTCCTTTTTGGCCGTCTCTTTTTCAGTGCCGCGTTTCGCTTTCTCGGTGCTTGTCTCCTCGTCCTTCTTCTCTTCCGGGGACGGCTTCGTCGTTTCCGCCGTGGTCGAATCAAGCGTTTCCTCATAGGAAGAGGTCTCGCCCTCCGTCTCTTCCGGCCCGAGCCCCTGCGGGATCAGCATGGCCGTCAGCGCCGTTACCGCCACGATGAGAACGCCTGTGATGATCACATAATAATATTTTCTTTTCATACCCGGTTCGTATACCCCTCTTCAGATCACCTGAAATAATTAAAGAGCCTCTTTATACCGTAACTAAAACAGTATAGCTTTTTTGAACCGCACTGTCAAGGATTCTCCCTTGAAAACAAAGGTTTTCCGGGCTTTTCGAAAGGTCCTTTTTTCCTTGACAGATCCAAAAAGCCTATGATAGAATTAGTCTGGTCTAAGAGCGCCGAATAGCCTGCTCCGGGAAAGAGATTTCGGGGCGGCTGGAAAGCTTTGAATAAAAGGATACGGAGGAATAAAGGTAATGAGTAAACCAGTTGTACTGGTCGTGATGGACGGTGTCGGCGAGACACCCGAAACGCTTGGTAACTGTGTGCTTCGGGCAAATACCCCGACGCTGGATGATCTGAAGGCCAACAACCCCTGGCAGTGCATCAAGGCCCACGGCGGCGCAGTCGGACTTCCGACCGATGACGATATGGGCAACTCTGAAGTCGGCCACAACGCGCTTGGCTGCGGTCAGATTTATTCGCAGGGCGCGAAGCTCGTCAACGAGTCCATCGAGTCCGGCTCGATCTACGAAAGCGAGACCTGGAAGGATCTCGCAGGCTCCGTGATCGCAAGCGGCAAGACCCTGCATTTCATCGGTCTTCTTTCCGACGGCAATGTGCATTCGAACATCAGCCACCTGATCGCGATGGTGAAGGAAGCGAAGAAGGAAGGCGTAAAGAAGGTCCGCGTTCACGCGCTTCTCGACGGCCGTGACGTACCAGCGACCAGCGCTCCCGAATACGTCGCACAGCTTGAGGAGGTCTTCGCGGAGCTGAACGACGACAGCTTTGACGGACGCATCGCTTCCGGCGGCGGCCGTATGACGATCACGATGGACCGCTATCAGGCCAACTGGCCGATGGTCGCGCTCGGCTGGGATGTGCATGTTCACGGCAAGGGACGCCAGTTTGCCAGCGCACAGGAAGCGATCGAAACGCTCCGCCAAGAGACCGGCGCGATCGACCAGGATCTTCCGGCCTTTGTGATTGCGAAGGACGGCGAGCCCGTCGGCGCGATGCAGGACGGCGACAGCGTCATCCTCTTCAACTTCCGCGGCGACCGTGCGCTTGAGCTTTCCATGGCCTTCGACGGCGACGAATCCTTTGATCACTTCGACCGCGGCGCGGTTCCGGCCGTCAAGTACGCCGGCATGCTGGAGTACGACGGCGATCTGAAGATTCCGCATCATTATCTCGTGAATCCGCCGCAGATCAAGGACACCCTGACCGAGCTTCTTGTCGAGCACGGCATCAAGGAATACGCGGTCTCCGAGACGCAGAAATACGGCCACGTCACCTACTTCTGGAACGGCAACCGCTCCGGCAAGGTTTCCGAGGAGCTCGAGGACTACTGCGAAATTCCTTCCGACGTCCGCTCCTTCGACGAGTGCCCGTGGATGAAGGCGACCGAGATTGCCGACAAGGTCATCGAAGCGATTGAAAGCCATCAGTACGGCTTCATCCGCTGCAATTTCCCGAACGGCGACATGGTCGGCCACACCGGCAACATGGACGCGACGGAAATCGCTGTGGAGTCTGTCGACCTGCAGCTCGCCCGCATCAAGAAGGTAGTTGACCAGGAGAACTGCATCCTGATCGTCACCGCCGACCACGGCAACTCCGACCAGATGCTCGAGAAGAACAAGAAGGGCAAGATCGAAGTCCGTACCGCGCACAGCCTGAACCCGGTGCCGTTCATCATCTACGACAAGGATGAGAAGCACGAGATGAAGGAAGGCAAATTCGGCCTTGCGAACGTTGCTCCGACCGTTGCCGGGCTCATGGGCATCAAGCCTTATGACAGCTGGGAAGAGAGCATGCTGAAATAAAGCGTTTCATGTCCTGTACCCAGTAATCGAAGAAGCCCGCCCGGGAATTTCCCGGACGGGCTTCTTCAATTTCCTTAACAGGATTTCGTGCCGGAGGGATCAATCTTCCCCAAGCTTCAGCGCTTCCGAAATCTTCATCCTTCGGATCATGCCGGCGATGATCAGGATTCCGAAAAGAAGCATCAGAAGGATCACCGCGAAGAGGCGGTATTCGTCGGCGGGCTCCCGGACAAGCGAGAGCGGCACCGGATATTCCGCCGAGGAATACGCGATCCGAAGAAGCGGCATGTAAAGCTTTGCGGCAAGGAAACCGACGAGATACCCCGAGGCAATCGAGGAAACCGACACGAAGAACTGCTCGTTCAGGAGCATCGTGATGATTTCCCGGAAGCGCATGCCCATGGCCCGGAGCACGCCGAACTGAAGCTCCCGGTTCTTTACCGAGCTCACCCAGTAGATCAGGAAGCCGACCGTACACAGAAGGAGCGACAGAAGGAAGCTCACGGTAAAGATGCCGCTCGTCCCCTGCTTGATCGCGGAAGACGCTTCCGCCTGAATAAGCGCCGCCCGGTCCTTCACCTTTCTTAAGGGAATGGAGCGTTCCTCCGCAAAGGTATAGAAGGCGTCCGTCCGGCCTTCCGAGGTCTTCATCCAGATTTCATACGGCAGCACCGACCAGGCGCGCTGCATGGTGTCCAGACGGATCACGGCGAGGTACTGCTCCTCTTTCCGGACGGAGCTGTCCTCCATGATTTCCATGGTATTCGGACTGTAGCCCGGCCAGTAATCGACAAAGCCTGCGATCATCAGGTCAAGGCTCGTATTCTGATTCTTCAGATCGGTCCTCAGCGTGACGCGGTCGCCCGCCTTCAGGCCGAAGGCCTTGTAATTCGAGGATAGAAGGACGCAGTCCTCCCGCATCGACAGCGCGTTCAGAAAATCGTACCAGTGCACTGTCATCAGCTTCTCGTCAAATTCCGCCGTCTCCCCGAACTTTTTCGGCTCGATGGCCATGATCTGAATGTTCACGGCGTCCTCCGGGACACCCTCCGCCCCGATGCTTCCGCTCTGCCGCGAGACCTTCGTCACCGAGGAAAAGCCCGGAACGGTTTCGTATTTTCCGTAATCCGGCTCGTAATATGTGACCGGCAGGCGGGCCGCTTCCTCGTCTCCTTCTTCCGCCCGCTGCTGCAGCGACACGGAATTGTTCCTCCAGTTCTCCTGCACCACAAGGTCGGCGCCCGTGAGATAGCTTAGATTCTCCTCGTCGTTTTCCCGGATCGTCCGGGCCGCCGCGGCGTTGAAGATGCCCGTCGCGACCGTCATGGCGAGGAAGATCATCACAAAGCCCTGCTCCCGCCGGGTTCCGAGGATCTGGCGGTGGGACGCGAAAAGCGCCGGAGACCAGCGTTTTTTGAAGGCCGCAAACAGAAGCCGCTCAAGGAGCGGCGTGACGCGAAGGAGGAACAGGCCCGCTCCCGCCATGAAAAGAACCGTGGAAAGAAACAGGAGCGGATCGAGCGACTTTCCCGCCATCACCTCCGCCGCCAGAACTTCCTCCCGGCCGGAAAAGCTGTACAGCCCGTACAGGGAGACCGCGAGCAGGACAAGGTCCAGAAAATACCGGTGCCAGAAGGGGATCCTTCGCATGGCGCTCCTCTTTTCCTCTTTCTGCCGGGTCACGGAGCGGCCCGAGAATCGAAGGGCCGGAATCAGCATGGACAGGATGGCGGCAAGCGCCGCCGCGCCCGCATAGACAAAGGAGCGCACACTCAGGGAAAGCTTCAGGTCCTTCCGGATGATAAACTCCAGAAAACCGTTGGAGCTTAAGAGAAGCCGGACGAGCGGGAGAGAGAGGAAAAACGCGGCGGCCCCGGCAAAAAGCACCAGAATCAGGCCTTCCACCAGATAGATCATCAGGATCTGCGCTTTTGAAACGCCGCGGCTGTTCAGGACGGCGATTTCCGCCTCCTCGTTGTCGACGATTCTTCCCGCCACCATGAAAATAAAGAGGACGAGCAGGGCAAATACCGGAATCTGCAGCACCAGGTAGGTCGTGCGGATCTGCTTCTCCATATGGATAAAATCGCTGAACCAGGCGGAGAAATTGAAGGAAGCGCTGAAGCGGTACTCGTTCTGGATATATTTCGCCAGCGTCCGGGAAACCTCCAGCGTCCGCTCTACTTCTCCCGCGTCGAAGCCGGTATGGTCGTAAAGCACGTTCCAGACCGCGCTCACCCGGGTGTCGTTCCGGCCTTCAAGGAACAGGCTGCTGAACAGCCCTTCATCGATAAAGAGGCGGGAGCGGTAGGAAGCAGACGCGGGGCTGTCGATCCAGTACGGATCCTCCGTGTCCTTCATGGTAAAGGAGCCCGCAATCCGCACCTTCAGCGCTTCGCCGTCCGGCGTCTTCAGATCCTCGAAGCTCAGGATTTCTCCGTAGGTCAGCCGGGTCTTCTGCAGCGACTGCTCCGGAAGATACGCGTTCACGGACCCGTCCGCGTTCCGCTCGCCAAAAAGCGCTTCATCGCCCCGGATCGTCACATGCGCCGGTAAATCCGAGAGGGAAGCCAGCTGCAGCTTCGTCCGGCTCTCCTTGCGGGGAAAATCGCTCGTTCCTTCATAGGACGGCAGATAAAAATAGGTCCGGACAAGCTGCACCGGCAGTCTGAGATCGTCGCCCGTCAGCGCGATCCGCTCCGACATTTTCCGGATGCTCCCATTGATGTCCTCGCTTCCCCGCACGGCCGGCGACTGTACCCGGAGCCTCAGCGGCATCTCGTTATTCTCCCGGATAATTTCGTTGAATTTCAGATCCAGCGTCCGCTGCAGGGACGCGTCCGTGTAAACCGGCGTCGCGACGGCGAGGGACAGCAGCAGAATGTTTCCGAGAAGCAGGGAAAGCGTCATCCACTTTTTATTCAGGAGTTTATGCAGGACAAAGCGAATCATCAGCTGCTCCTTTCCTTCACGACGACCTTCTCCCCCGCCTCGAGTCCGGAGATGACCCAGACATACTCGGCGTCCTCCTCCAGGATCTGAATATTCCTGCGGTTCACCTGCCCGTCTTCATTCAGGACCCGGACATAATAAACCGTCCTGAGCCCGGTCGTTTCCTCGCTTCTTACGGCTTCCTTCGGGATCATGAGCACATTCTCGACAAAGCGTTCCTCGAGGCGGACTTCCGAAAAGAGCCGCCCGGGAAGCGTTCCGCCCTCAATCTCGGCAAGAAGCTCCGGCGAAAGATCCGGAAGCACCGCGATCGACCAGCCGTCCGTCCTGTCAGCTGCGGACATTTCCGGGATTTTCGAGGAAGCCGCGAGGAAGCCCTCCGCCTCCTCTCCCGTTCCTTCCTTTCCGGACGGGAAATGCAGCTTCTGACCGTAATGCGCCCGCGCGATCCGCTCGTTTTCGTTCTGCTGGATCCGGAGGATCGGCGCCGGTTTTCCCGAGATTTCCGCCAAGGTATCGCCGTCCTTCACGACGCTCCCGCTCTTCACGTGGATTTTTCCGACGATTCCATCGATCGGCGAGACGATTTCCACGGCCGTCTTCAGCGCGTCGATTTCCGCCTGAAGCCGGGCGATTTCATGCTCCTCCGTGAAAACATACTGCTGGTAGAGGACCTGCGTTTTCTGAAGCTCCAGGCTCTGAAGCTCCCGAAGCGCGGCATCCGCGGTCTCGTTCATCGTCTTCTCGGCCGCCGCGATTTCCCGGTCAATCTCCGTCCGCCGCCTCAGATAAGCCTCTCTTTTACGTTCCAGAGAGCGCTCCTTTTTGGCGGTTTCCAGTTCATCCTGCAATGGCATCAGGACAAGGAGGACCTCATTTTCGGCCACCTCGTCGGAGCTTTCCTTCCGAACCTCCGTGACGATCATATCCGCTCCGCTGTGGAGAATGCGGCTCTCTCTTTTCAGGAAAGAGGTCCTTCCGAATTTCATGGAAACGGGGAAGCTTCCGTAAACCGCTTCCACGGTTTCGTAGCTGTAGCGGCTCTCCCGGATTTCATCCGAGGGCAGCACCTCCGCGGCATCCGGAGAAACCGCAAGCGGCGCAAACAGTGCAAAAATGACCAGCAGCAGGAGTCTCTTATTCCGGCACATACAGTTCCTCCCCTCCCGAAAGTCCCGACCGAATCACGGCCTTCACGCCGTCCGATTCCGCCTCCACGTTTCTTCTCTCATAGCTGCCGTCCGCGTTCAGGACGAAGACATAATCTTCTCTCAGGTCCGGGTCCCTCAGGACCGCGCTCGCCGGCACGAGGAGCACGTCCTGATAAACCTCCATTTCAAAGACGATCGGCGTATACTGACCGGCCTTCAGGCCTTCGCTTCCTTCCTTCAGACGGAAAACGGTCTTCGGAAGGCGGGACATCAGCCGTTCTTTCGCCGCTTCCTCCACGCTCGGCGGCTCGTATTCGACGCTGATCTTCTCACCGCCCGCAAGCGCGTAACAGTTCCTTCCCGCAAGCTCTGAGGACAGCTTTTCCTCCATCTCGATGTGCAGGGAGGACTCGTCCAGAATGAAGCAGACCGGGGTATGGAGCGTCACATTCTCTCCTTCCCGGGCAACGGAACCCAGGCCGTCGTCCGCCGTTCCCGGATAATAAACCCTGCCGGAAACAGGCGCCGTCAGGACGGACTTTTCAATCGTATCCTCCAGCTCCCGGATTCTTTCCTGCCATTTTTCCCGCCGCTTTTCACGTTCCTTCAGCTTTTCCTCCCGTGTCAGCTCCAGTTCCTGAATGTCCAGGGAGAGAAGCTCCGAATTCTGCCACGATCCGCCCTGCTGATAGTTCAGGACCTTTTGGCGCTCCAGAATCGTATGGTCCAGCACATACAGCTGGTCCTCATAGGCGTCGAGCGTCTCCTGATATTCCATGTCCGCCCGGATTTTCGCAAGCTCCGCTTCCTCGTCCCGGGTGTCCAGCCGCAGGACCACGTCGCCCTTTCGGACCGTTTCGCCGGACAGGAAGGGGACTTCCGATACGGTGCCTGAGATCTCCGGTTCGAGCGTAACGACCTCCGGAACGACAAAGGCGTCCATGACCGTCACGGAGGTATAGTCTCCCCTCTCGACGAGGATGCTTCCGTGCTGCTCGGTGACGGGATCGACCAGAGTATGGACCGTCTCCTGCTCCCGCTGGCTGCAGCCGGCAAGAAGCAGCGCTGTCAGAAGGACAAAAAGCACGGGACCCGCGGATTTGAAAGCTCTAATCACTGAGAACCTCCTCTCCCTCCGACAGCCCGGAGATGATTTCCGTCCGTTTTTCGTCCCGTGCCCCGCACTCCACCTTCCGGATCATCCGAAGGCCCTGCTCGTCCAGCATATAGACATAATCTTCGTCATTGGCATGATAAACCGCCGAGGTCGGAACCGTCAGCACCTGCTCACGCTTCGCAGTCTCGTAGCGCACCGCATAACGTTTGCTGTAGGAAAACTCCACATCCTCCGTCAGGAGGAAGCAGACATTGTACTCTCCGCTCCCGTCCTCCGACATGCGCGGAAGGCCGAACTTTTCGGCGTTCACATACCGGACCTCCGCTTCCGTCCTGTCCAGCGTGATCGTATAGCTGCTTTCCTCGTCGAAAAGGCCCGGATTCCGAACCGTCCCCTGAAACACCGGCTGCCCGATCTCCGCCACCCGGAAAAGCTCCTGTCCGCCCCGGTAGGTCTCTCCGGTGGCCGGGAACACGGCCGAGAGCACGGTCCCGTCGAAGGGCGCTGTGATGACATACTGCTTCTTTTCTTCCAGGAGGCGCGAAAGCCGGGCCTCGGAGAACTCGATGTCGTCTGTGATGAGGAGCTGAGAGGCCTCGAAATCCTCCTCCAGCTTTGCCGCGGCGGCGATGCGCTCCGCGTACGGCAGGCCCGCGCCCTGGATTTCCTGCCTTCTCTTTTCGATGGCGTGGCGCCGCTCCTGAAAGCTGAAGTTTTCCCGAAGCGCCTCCAGATGCTCCTCTTCCTCCTGAATCCTGCGGTCGAGCTCCGGGCTCTTGAGTGCGGCGAGGATCTGCCCTTCCGCAACCTCGTCGCCCGCCGCGGCGTAGAGGCCGGCGTATTCGTAGTCCGCCCCCTTCGGCACGCCGAAGGACAGGACCGCATCCTGCTGCGGCAGACCGGTGACGGAGACCGTATCATAGGACACAATGTCCCCATAGTCCGCCTTCACGAGCCGAAACTCCGCCCGGTCGTCGTCCTGCCTCGTCTTCGCGGCGCGGATTTCCTCGACCGGAAGACTGCAGGACGCGAGGATGGTCCCGATCATCCATATTGTCAGCAGATAGACTAAGCCTTTTCGCTTCATGCTTCTCCCGTCAAAACGCCTCCGCACTTACTCTTTTTCAGATGCTTCCGTAAAAACGATGGGGCTGTCGCCGGCAATCGGAATCGCATAGACGAGGCTCTCGTCCTTCCCCTCCCGGCTGTAGACGTCCCTGTAATAGAGGTTCCATTGATCTGCGCCGAGATACATGGTTTCAAAGACGGCCTCGCGATAGTCCTCGGGCAGGATCTCTTCCGGCATCCGATAGCTGAATTCGCGGATTTTCTCGCCCTTGAAGTCGTAGAACGTGCAGGAAAGATCCGTCGTCTCGACGAACCTGCTCGGTTTGCTCAGCAGCCAGTAGCCGCCTTCGTCAAAGTCCATCGTCGCGTATTCAGTCGCCTGCTCCTCCCCCACCTGCGCAAAGTTCTTTGAAGCATAGTCAAAATACTGCACGATCTCTGTCGTCGGGCTCGGATAGCATAACAGATACAGGCCGTCACTTTCAGGATAAAGGGAACGCGCGCCGAATTCCGCCGGCGCATCGACGAGGACTTCTGTCTCCCCCGTCGTCAGATGATAAGAGGAGATCCGGAGATTTCTTTCAGAATAACTGATATCCCCTGTCTCTTCATCATAGGATTCGTAATTTTCCGTCTCCAGCACATAGATGATATCGTCTCCAAAGGCCGCCGCGTTCAGGAAGCACCCGTCGTTATCCGGGAATTCCTCGTTAAGGATCAGTTCCGCCTTCTCCGGCTCCTGAAGCGGCAGCCGGTAAATCAGCGCCGTCTGTTCCGTATTCTGAAATCCGAGGACGCCTTTTCCCTGAATCTGCTTCTGCCGGATCGTATAGTAATAAAAGCTGTCCTGATGGAAAAAACCGCCCCAGTTGGAATTGCCATACCCGTTCTTCTGGATTCCGGCGTCCATCATCGACACCGACGCCTTCTCATGCCAGGTTTTATCCAACAGATCGCAGGCGTATACGATCAGCCGGTCCTGCGACGAACCGGTGAATTCCTGCCGCGCGCAGTAGACATAACGATCCGATACCCCTAATGCAAGCGGTCCAAGCCCCGCTGCACTGAAGCATGCTTCACAGCTTTTGGAATCATGCGTACAGTCCGGTTTCGAACAGAGCGCTTCCATCTTCGCGGTCTTCTTATCCACCGAATACAGGAAGAAATGCCCCGCGTTCTCTCCCTTCCTGACAGGCACATACAGATGCTCCTCGTCCTGCGCGAAGGCGTTTCCGAACGCGCCGGTTGTCCGGTCGTAATCCGAAAAGAACTCCTCGCCCGTCAGGACCTCTTCCTCCGCAGTCTCCTCCTCGGAGGGCTCCGGCGCGCTTTCCGCCTCCGCGGCGGTAAAGTATTCCACCGTTCCGTCGTTCAGTGAAATCCGGTAGAACAGAGGCTTCTCCGCCGTCGAATTCGAGCAGTACAGATATTCGCTGTCGCCGCCGATAATACCCGCACCGAGCGCATAGGCCTCAAAGAAGGACGGCAGCTTCTCCTGAACGGTGAATTCATTGATTTTCTCACCCTCAGTATCATATATTTCAAAGGTTTCCGTACCCGCTTCGTAGCCGGTCGCCTCCGGATCCTCCCCGACGCTTTTGAAGATGATGTATCCGTCTCCGTATGTCAGGCCGGAAGGGTATTTTCCATCCGCTGTCTCAGGAATCTTCTTCGGTGTTCCGAACGCGCCGGTTTCCGGATCCATGGAAAGGAGCACCGAATCGCCCTCTTTGCAGTCTCCCAGATCCTCGGAAAGCTCTCCAAGCATCAGAATCCTTCCCTGATCAATCCGTATGTTCGGATTATACTGAAAGGGAAGCTTCCCCCGATACACTTTTTCCGGTGCTTCGGATGAGCCGAGCGTCCAGCGGTAAATCTCCGTATCCCCATACACATCTTCAAGCGTGTATTCCTTTTCTCCCTCGTCATTTTCCACGCTTCCCGCATGATAATTGACGCTGAAGATCTGGATATACAGCTCGTCGCCGTACGCCTTCACGTTTGCATAGGCGTAGGAAACATTCGTGCGGACCGCCGTCATGACCGGCGTCATTTCCTCTTTTTCAAGGTCATAGACGCTGATGTACAGCTTGTAATCATTCCGCATTCTTGCCATCTGATTGTACGGATTCTGCGGATCGATTTCTTCTTCGCTTTCTTCCGGACTTATTTCTTCGCCGTCCGTTTCAAGCGATCCCGCCTCACTCTGGGAAGACGCATTGATCACCGCGTATCCCCGGTGCAGCCAGACCTCCGGATAGACCTGGTATTCATTTGTCACATACATCAGGCCGTCCATCGGAATCTCATAAACCGGCGTCTTGGGCTTCTTCCCTTCGGGATCGATCTTCAGGATGCGCGTCACGCCGCCCGTCCCTTCGTCCGCGGAGGATACCGCCAGATAGATGCCGTCGTCATAGGCCTGATATGTCCCGTTCCAGTGCCCGTCTTCCCCATCCATGGGCAAAAACGCGTAACAGCCCGAATCATCATGCTGACAGCCGGGCTTTTTGCAGAGCGGCCGATAGCTCATCTTCACCGGGTCCGCCTCATACAGAAAACGATCTCCGGTATTTTTCAAAGCGGCGCTCGGGAAATACAGCCGGTTTCCGGAGATGATTCCGCTCATGGTCGACGTCCAGTAGTGCTGATCCCAGTCCTTCGAAAAGAGGACGCCCATCTGTTTTGTGCTTTCCGTCTGCTCTGTACCCCCCGTCTTTCCGGCCTCTTTGGAGCTTCCTTCCTGTTCGGCCCCGACAGAAGTCTCATCGACAAACGAGAGACTCTCCTCCGGCTTCTGTCCGCAGGCGGACAGCAGGAGCAGTACAGAAACCACCATGGCTGCAAAAATTCTCTTCATCGTCCTTGTCCTCCTTCTTGGGTTCTCTAATCTATGTAACCGTCAAAACTGGGCCGATGGTTTCGCCTTTCGAATGGGGCGCTGAGTTTTTTAATTTTCGCCTGCCGCCGCACGGCGGACATATTTCAGGTAATAGTATGTCACCTCGATGATAAAGCAGGTCGTCCAGCCGACCGGATATCCGAGACCGACAAGAAGTGGGGTGTTTGAGATGAAACGGGTCATCACGAAGAGGTAAATCTGCCGGATGCCGACGAAGGCGACAAGCATGATCACCATCGGTGCGCGGGAATCCCCGCGTCCGCGAAGGGCTGACGCGAGCACATGATTGACGCAGTTTAAAAGCAGGAAAAAGGTGTTTGCGCGGATGAACAGCGCGCCGGCGTCAATCACATCCTGTTCTTTTGAAAACAGCCGTACGGCGGGCTTTGCGAAGCTCACAATGGTTGTCGCGATCACCGCTGTGACAATAACAGACATCAGGATCGTCGTAATCGTTCCGCGCTTCGCGCGTTTTTCCTGCCCGGCTCCGATATTCTGCGAAACGAAGGTCGTCGCCGCCATCGCCATGCTCTGCATCGGCAGCATGATAAAGGAGTCGAGCTTATTGTAGGAGCTCCAGCCCGCCATGACGGTCGAGCCGAAGTAGTTGATATAGGACTGGACGAAAATGTTGGAGAAGGCCGTGATAACCGACTGGATGCCGGCCGGAAGTCCGACGCCGAAGATCTGCTTTAAGGTCGGGCCGTCAAGCTTCAGGTCCCGGAAGGAGAAGCGGTAGATTTCCTTCGTCCGAAGGAGAAGGATCAGGATCATCACGCCCGATACGGCCTGTGAAATGATCGTCGCAATCGCGACGCCTGCGATCCCCATCTGCAGCACAAGGACGAAAAGAAGATCGAGAAGCGTATTCAGTATGCTGGTCACGATCAGGAAAATTAAGGGGCGCGTGCTGTCTCCGACCGCGCGCAGGATGCCCGAGCCCATGTTGTACAGAAGAAGGCCCGAGATACCGATGAAATAGATCCGAAGGTACACCACCGCGTCCTCGAAGACGTCGTCCGGCGTATCCATGAAGCGGAGCATCGGCTTCACACCGAGGATTCCGACGATCGTGAAGACGACGCAGGCGATGAAGGTCATCATCATGGTCGTCTCCACCGCCGTATGCAGCTTCTCGTGGTTCCGCGCGCCGAAGTTCTGCCCGATCACGACGCCCGCGCCGACGGAGAAGCCGTTGAAGAACATCACGAGCATGTTGACGATCATCGTCGTCGAGCCGACGGCGGCGAGCGCCTGTGTGCCGACAAAGTTTCCGACAACGATCGAGTCGACCGTATTGTAAAGCATCTGGAAGACATTTCCGAGCATCAGGGGCAGCGAGAACAGGATGATCTGCTTGACGATCGATCCCTCTGTCATGATTACTGTCTTTTTCGAAAATCCGCCTGCCATCCGTAAAAAACCTCCGCCCTGTGATGTTTTCAGCATAACACAGGACGGAGGTTTTGACAATGTCTTTTCCTTAGTTGTTCTCCCGGATCTCCAGACAGAGCATCGTCAGGTCGTCAAACTGCTCCGCTTCTTTGACGAAGGCGTCCACGGAGGCGCGCACGTTCTTCAGGAGCTGTTCCGGAGAGGCCGCGGGGTCTTTATTCAGGGCTTCCAGCATCCGGTCCGTGCCGAACTGGTTCCGCTCGCGGTCCATCGCTTCCGCCACGCCGTCCGTATAGACGAAGAGCTTCGCGCCGGGCTCGAGCGTCAGTTCATATTCCTCATAGACCTCGTCGTCGAAGCCGCCGACGACAAAACCGTGCCTGTCCTTCAGGAGTTCAAATCGCCCGTCCGGCTTCCGGACGGCGGGGTATTCATGACCGGCGTTGACGGCCCTGAGTTTTCCGGTGGAAAGCTCGAGAATGCCGAGCCACACCGTGACGAACATCTCCTCCCGGTTATTGGAGCAGATCGCCGCGTTCGTACGGCCGATGATCTCCGCCGGCGAAAGGTTCATCATCGCGTTGTTTGCGAGAATAATCTTCGAGGCCATCATGAAGAGCGCCGCCGGCACGCCTTTTCCGGAGACGTCCGCAATCTCGAGGCAGAGGTGGTCGCCGTCGATCAGGAAATAATCATAGAAGTCGCCGCCGACTTCCCGCGCGGGGTCCATCGAGGCATAGATATCGAAATCCGTGCGGTCCGGGAAGGCCGGGAAGGTACTCGGCAGCATAGCCTCCTGAATCCGGGTCGCAAGAGTCATCTCCGTGCTGATGCGCTCCTTCTCCGCGGTGATTTTCGTCAGATTGTCGACGTAATCCTGAACCTGCTCCTCCATCCGGTCGATGGCACCCGCAAGATCTCCGATTTCGTCCGTATTTTTGATCGTTTCCCGGAGCTTCACCGCCGCCTGCACGTTTTCCTCCGCGAAACGGCTCGCTTCGTTCGTAATCGTCTGCACCGGGCTCAGCAGCATCTTGTGAAGATACACCGCCTGCCCGAGGATGACCAGAACCGCCAGCACGACAAAGGTGCGGATAATCTTCAGGATGTAACTGTTCCGGATGGCCGCGAGCTCGTCCATCTGCCGCTGTACGCAGAGAATCGCCTTCGGATGCCCGTCTGCCGCGATGACCGGCACCATGGCCGTAATATGCGCGTCCGTCTCGATATAGCCCTTGTCGCGGACGACGTATTCCTGCTCGGACTCTTCCGCGAGAAGCTTCCGGTACTTTTCCTTGTACTCATCGTTGGTCGTCTCGCGGACAAAGCCGAATTCATAGGGCGTATAGGGGCTGTTTTTATTAATGGTCGAGAAAAGGAAGGTGATATGAGCGTAGTCCGTAAGATCCGGCTGAATCACGTAAATAAAGGTCACCCCGGTCCGGTTGCAGAGCTCCGTCATGCTCTTCCAGACGGACTGATACTCCGCAGTTTCGCCGTTGCTGATCTCATAATCGTCGATCCGGTCGGGCTTCAGAAGAAGCGCTGCCGCGTCCGCCGTCTGGAAGGCACCGTCGGCGTACTGCTGAAGGACCGCGTTTGTAAAGCTGTTGAAACCGATCAGGATCGCGATCACGGCAAAGGTCAGGAGCAGCAGCACGATTCCGAACAGGCTCTTGAAGGTGATGCCGAGCTTCCGCTTTTTCTTTTCTTTTTTTGTATTCTCTGCATTCATAAAAGGACCGTCTCCGATTCCGACATTTCAGCGCTTTCAAGCATAGCACAGGCGGAAGGATTTTTCAAGACGAAACCATCCAGGGGCAAAAGCATTGAAGCGGGGGCGAAGCTCGTAAAAGAACTCCGCCCCCGTGAGTGTTACTTGGTTTTTCAGGCCTTGCTGTTCATGACAAAGTTCATCAGATGTGCTGCGGCAATCTTCAGATCCTCGAGACTCACGCGGCCTTCTTCATAGCCCGCGAGCACCTGAGCGATCACGGGCGGGCCGCCGGGCATCACGACATCGTTTCCGGCGTGCACCGCGTCCGCGCCGTCGACGACGATATCCATATCGCCCCAGTCGGTTACAACAACGCCGTCATAGCCCCACTCGCCGCGTAGGATCTCCGTGCAGAGCACGTGATTTCCGCCGGCAAAGGCGCCGTTCAGCTTGTTGA
>CAMPAR010000049.1 GCA_946632055.1 uncultured Lachnospiraceae bacterium | reverse complement strand
AAACAATGGTGTATTCAACTCAACGAAAAGAATGCTTACTGAAAAAAAGATAATCCCTGGAATCAGAATTTTCTTTTTCATATTTCTATCAACTCCTGTTTTCGATTATAGCTCCGCTTTCATCAATTTGCGAAATTCAGAAAGCAGAATTGAACACGTGTCTATGGTATTATAGCATCATTTTTCAAAAAAAACGAATAAGGTAACAAAACGGAAGAATCAGGTAACTCCCATCCCAGCTTTTTTCGAATTACACTTGACAAACCGGTTAATTATGAGTATATTGATTGTCCCGCAAGAGTGGGACAGCGATAAGGTTTATGTACCGCAAATGACAGCAATTACATGTGATCGGAGGTGATTAAAGTGGCAGACGAAAAACAGAACTTTCAGGATGAATACCGGCATCTTACGGAAACAGAAGAGATCCTGCACGAGGAGCTCAACATCATCCAGGCGGATTTTGATCGGGTCCTTGAAAATTATGACGATACCCAGAAGGACCGCAAGGACAACTACTATGATATGGACACCCGGGAGCGGCTTGCCTTCGACCGGGGCCTGCGGGAGATCGAGGCAAAGCTTTCCCTGGTGGCGAAGCAGCGCGATCATCTTCTGAAGCTGGCGGATTCCCCGTACTTTTCACGGATTGATTTCACGGAAAACGGCAGTTCGGAAACCCTGCCGCTCTACATCGGCCGCTTTAATTTCCGGCATGAGGGCGAAATCCTGATCTTTGACTGGAGAGCGCCGATTTCCAGCATGTTCTACGATCACGACACCGGCCCGGCCTGGTACACTGCGCCGGACGGCCGGATTGAAGGCGTGATCACGCTGAAGCGCCAGTTCCGCATCAAGGGCGGAAAGATGGATTATGTGGCGGATACGAGCGAGACGATTTCCGACGACGTCCTGCAGGAAGAGCTTTCCAAAACCTCGGACGAGCGCATGAAGACGATCATCTCCACGATCCAGAAGGAGCAGAACGTCGTCATCCGCAATGAAAAGGCGAAGGTCCTGGTGATCCAGGGCGCGGCCGGTTCCGGGAAGACCTCGATCGCCCTGCACCGGATCGCCTTCCTGCTCTATCGCTTCAGCGGAAAAATCAGGGCGGAGGACATTATGATTCTCTCGCCGTCAAAGGCTTTCTCCGACTACATCTCGGACGTCATTCCGGAGCTCGGCGAAGAGCCGGTCCGCGAATACAGCTTCTACGAGCTTGCCGTCGACGCGCTGGACGATGTGATCGATTTCGAGGATCCTTCCGACCCGCTCGATATCGACGACGAGGGCTGGAAGGAACGCGCGCGCTTCAAGTCCTCCGCAAAGTTCCTGCATCTTCTCGACGAATACCGCAAGGTACTCCCGGAGCGCGCCTTCCGGGCCAGGGACTACCACTATGACGGATCCACGGTCGGTGCGGACTGGATCCGGGAGCAGTTCCTCTTCTACCGGAACGATCCCATCCTGGAGCGCTTCCCCACAATCACCGATGAAGTGATCGAGGAATATCAGTACAGCGGAAACCTGCGCAAAGGCCATGAAAAGCGCGGCGCCGTCTTAAGCAAGCTGAAATCCATGCTCGCGATCCGCTCTCCGCAGGCGCTCTACCGGGATTTCTACAAGTGGCTCGGAAGGCCGGAGCTCCTGAATCTTCAGGAAAACCGTCTGGAATGGCCGGACGTCTTCCCCTTCCTCTATCTCTGGCAGGCCTACCACGGTCTCCCGAAATACCGGAATGTGAAGCATCTGGTCGTCGATGAAATGCAGGACTATACGCCGGTCCAGTACGCGGTCCTGAACCTGATGTACCCCTGCAACAAGACGATCCTCGGCGACTTCTCACAGGGAATGGACCCGAATCACCCCTCGACGCTTCAGGATCTGCTCGCCCTGTACCCGCAGGCTTTCTTTGTGGAGCTAACGAAAAGCTACCGCTCGAGCGCCGAAATCATGGAATTCGCGATGAAGATCTGTCCGGAAGTGAAACTCGAGGTGATCGACCGGCACGGGAAAGCGCCGGAAGTCCTTCACTTTGAAAAGGAAGAAGACGAGCTGAGGCACATTTGCAAAAAAATCGCGGACTTCAGGAAAAGCCCGCACGCTTCTCTCGCCATCCTTCTGAAATCCGGACGGAAAGCGAAAGATTATTATGAAAAGCTGCTGTCCTTTATGGGCACCTCCGCCGAAAAGGAGGAAGCCGTCACGCTCCTTACGCCGGAAAGCAGGGAGTTCAGAAACGGCGTCATCGTGACCTCGATCCGCATGGCCAAGGGTCTCGAATTTGACGAAGTGATCATCCCGGGCTCCTCCCGGGACTATGACCCCTCCGGCTTCGACCGGCAGCTTCTGTATATCGCCTGCACAAGAGCGATGCACGAACTCGCGCTCGTGTAGCAGTCAAAAAAAGAGGGCTGTCAGATTTCTTTACATCCAACAGCCCTCTTAAGATACGATCGGTTCTTTTAGCATTTACATAACCTCTCTTTCTACAGGTTGACTTCTAAAACCTTTGAATCCTGACCTGTCCTTTTCTTCCCTCTCTTTTCAGGGATCATGGCTTCTGTAAGCCTGTGAACTGTGATTCTTTTAGAAGTACTTGTTTTAATATTTAATTTTTGTTCTTTTCTGTTTTTCTTTTTTTTAGTTTTTTCTGTTTTTCCTTTCTGGCTTTATCATAAACGATCCGCTGCTTTTTTTCAATACGGCAGCTTTGCCAAACTTCTCTTGTCCTGATTGTTCATAAGGGAGAATTCATCTGCAGAGAGAGTGAAAGCGCTTGCTTTTTAGGTCTCTCTGTGTTATATTTATTTTGTTGGGCGTCCGGTGGGAGGCCTTTTTTTATCCCGGGAACTTCTGCCGGGCAATACACTGATGATCCGGGGCACAGCCCCGCTGCTTTAAGGAGAAAACCTTTGAAACTGATCAAAACATCCACTGTCCCCGCGTCCCTCTGCGACGCCGAAGTAAAGCTTTCCCTGACCGGAGCTTTTGAAATCGTTGAAGACCTTGTCACGGAAATGATGGGAAAACTGCACATAGACGGTGTGACCTGCATGCGCGATTACGGCGCGATGTGGGTCTTTGTACGAAACCACCTGGAAATGCCCGGCGTCCTTCGGTGGATGGACGCCTATACCGCCGAATGTTATATTTCGTCCTTTTCCCTGCTGAAGCTGAATGTGGATTCCGTGATCCGAAACGCGGCGGGCGAAATTGTCCTCTTTTCCCGGATCGAACTCTGCGCCGTGGATCTTGAGACGATGAAGATCCGGAAGTCCGGGACGGTCGGCCTCGGGGAAGCGACGCCTCCGGAAGAAACGGAGATCGACGTTTCCTTTTCGCGGGAAAAATACGTGCCGGGGAAGCTTCTGGAAACCGTCACTGTCCGGACCGCCGACATCGACTACTGCCATCACTGCAATAATGTTTCCTACATCCGTTTTCTCGAAAATCAGTGGCCCGTGGACGAACTGCTGGCGCATCCGGTTCGGATGATCGAAGTGCAGTACGCGAATCAGACGCACGAAGGCGACAGCCTGGAAATCTATCGCTGTACGACGCCGGATGGAGCCGAATCTTCAGCGGATGAGCCCGCATCGGAATCTTTCCCCTGCCGGCGTCTGTATACCATCCTGTATGACAAAAAGCCCGCTGTGAACATCATCACAGAGCGGGCTTAAACGGTAAGTCCCTTTGATTTTGTCAGGCGGCGGAGGAAACTCCGCCGTTTTTCTTACAGGGCCTCGGTCCTTTCCGGGCCGCCCATGCTGCAGAATTCGACTTCGCCGTTCGTAAGCTCGAGCACGCCGAGCTCATTGCCGGTCTCTTCATTGTAAAGCGTATGCAGGAAGGGATTATCGGCAAAGACCTTCTCGACAATCTCCTGAGGCGCGTCCACTGCGGTCGCACGCACCCGGACCCAGCCGGCCTGCGGCTTCATCGCCACGAGCACCACCTTCGGGTTTGCCTGAATCTGTTTGTACACCTTCTTATGCTTGCCGACTGCGGTGTACAGCTTTCCGTCATACTCCTGCAGCACGCCGATCGGGCGCACTTCCGGCTGATCGCCGTCCACGGTTCCGAGGAAGAAGCATCCTGCTTCCTTGATATACTGGGTAATCTCTTTCATAAAACCGCCATCCTTTCTGAATTGTTACATTTATTTTATCTTTTTTGAATCAAAAATGCAACTGTTTTCCGATCTTCGGTCCCTTCGGCTCAAACATCTTCGCGCGGTCCCTGATCGAGGGCTTCTTCACGATGTCGTTTTCACCAAGCTTCTCCTGGCTGTAGATTTCTTCCGCAAGCCTGTCCAGATTCGGCTGTGAATTCTCCTTTGTGAGATCCGAAAGCGTCTTCGGAAGCTTGCCGTAGATCGCAGTCATACAGTTCGCCGCAGTGGCGGCAGTATCGGACCAGATCTTGCCGGGCTTCGGCGTCGGACGTTAGTTCGGATCCGCGTTCCACTTTATCAGATCATCTTTCGGGATGGTCTGCATGTTCATGAGCAGGCTGCTTTTCTCTGATTTCTGCCGTATTTTAACACCCTCTGTCCAACAGATGTCCAGCAGACTGTCATCTTTTTTCAGTATCTGCGGTATATTTTCCGGTAGCAGCGCTCGCAGATCGAATACGGATGGTTCCAGGGGATCCGCTTTCCGCAGCTCCGGCAGCGGCGCGGGTTCAGTTTCTGCTCGGACAGAATTTTCAGGATCGCCGCGGAGATCCGGTTCTTCTGCTGCATCAGCTCCTTCGTAAATTCCGGATGCCGGAAGCGGTCACAGTAGCTGTACAGCAGGTCGCACAGGCGGAAGAGGTACTCCAGCTCGTCCAGGCTTCCGGAGAGCTTCTCGATGAGCTCCTCCTTCGGAATGTACTTTCGCACCGGATAGGTTTTCTTCTTTGCTTCGGACAGGCACATCGCCTTCCAGTGCTCGAGAAGCGGCCGGTTCTCTTCATCGAAATTCAGCGTAATGCAGCGATACAGGAAGCGCTTGTCGCGTGAAAACGACTGAATCATTTCGCAGAGGGAAATGAGCCTCTTCGTATCCGCGCGCACATAGCCCTCATGAATCCTCAGGGCGTCCCACTTTTCCAGGATTTTTATGAGGTCCGCATCGATCTCGAGAAGCGTCTCCGGGAAATCAATCACCGCGCTCTTCAGCGGAATGCTGTCCGAAGAGAGCGCGCTGCGGATCTCCCGGCGGCCGTTTTCCGAGGTCACAAAGCCCTCGTCATAGATCCCGAAGCGCCCGGCGCGCCCCGCAATCTGCCGGATTTCCTCATCCCGGAGCGGCCGGCGGACAAAGCCGTCAAATTTATCATTTTCAAGGAAAACCACCCGGCGGATCGGCAGATTCATGCCCATGCCGATCGCGTCCGTCGCGACCACCACATCCGTCGCGCCTTCGGCGAACAGCCGTGCCTGCTCATGGCGGACATCATAGGGAAGCGCCCCGTAAATGATGCTCGAGCGGAAGCCCCGCTCGTGCAGCTCCGCCGCCACCGCGTGGACGTTGCTCCGCGAAAAGACGATCAGCGCATCGCCCTTCTCCGTATTCCGGTCCATCCGGTACGGCGCAGTCTCCACCGTAAGATTCGTCATGCGCTCATGCCGGACGATCCGGCAGGTATCGCCGCACTCCTCTATCATCCGCACGAGCAGCGCTTCCGCTTCCGGAGCCGCGCAGACATGAATTTCCTTCGCCACAATCCCGAGAATCGCCTGCGTCCAGGCGCCGCCCCGGTCCCGGTCCGCGATCATCTGCGCTTCGTCGATAACTGCCAGGCTGTATTCGCCGCTGAGATCCAGCATCTCGATCGTCGACGCACAGAAAGCAGCGCCTTCCACCTCATAGCGCTCCTCGCCGGTCACAAGGGAGCAGGGGAAGCCCTCCCGGTTCATCTGGTCATACTGCTCATAGGCGAGGAGCCTCAGCGGTCCGAGATACACCCCGGAGCCCGCCGCCTTCAGCGCCTCCATCGCGTCGTGCGTCTTCCCGGAATTGGTCGGCCCGATATGGAGCACAAAGTGCCGGAGGATTGCTCTTGCCTCCGGGAACAAGTCGATGTAGTTCTCGGGAATCCGGTCCAGCACCTTGGTGCGCAGGAGGCGGTCCTGCTTCCTCCGATCTGGCTTCCCGTAGTCCGGCTTCCTTCGGTCTTCGGATTTCGGATGCGGGGAGCGGGACGGCTTTCCCTTCTTCTCTCTCTTCATTCTTTCCGGCAAGTGATCCTGCGGACGCCGGCTGTATTTACTGTTTTCACTCATGTCTCACACTCTTTTTGCCTTCTGCCAGGTTCTCCCGTCCTGCAGGATTTTCTGCCGCGGCGATTGCTTCTTGCTTCCCGGGGCACGGCCCCGGCTCATTATAGCACCCTCCGCAGGGGAAAGTCTATCTCTTTATGTCTGTACACAAGAAAGTCTGGCGATTCCGGGACGGATGTGCTATACTGTCCGAAAGAGCGGCCCCTCAGCCGCCCGCGAAGCCAGTGTTCCGCAAGTTTCATGGAGGAAATCTATGCTTGAATCCATTCCCCGTTTTGATATGAAAAGAGCCCCGATGCGCATGCATCTGAGGCCCATTCTGTGGATTGCGACGAAGCCTTCGCTCCTCCTACACCGGAACCGGCTGACCCGGGTGCGGACTGAGGGGCTGAAGCCGCCCTACATCCTGCTCTGCAATCACAATGCCTTCATGGATATGTCGGTTGCGATCCGCGCAACAAGCCCGCACCGCGTCAATTTCATCGTCGCGATCGACGGCTTCATCGGCAGGGAATGGCTGCTGCGCTTCATCGGCTGCATCTGCAAGCGTAAATTCACGAACGACCTCCAGCTTGTCCGGCACATTAAAACCGTGCTCTCCCGCGGCGATATCATCGCGATCTATCCGGAGGCGCGCTACTCGCTCTGCGGCACGACGGCCGTGCTGCCGGACTCGGTCGGCAAGATGGCGAAGCTCTTCAAGGTGCCGGTCGTGACCCTGATCACGCACGGCCATCACGTCAATTCGCCCTTCTTCAATCTCCCCGATCACAAGGTCCGGGGAACCGAGGCGGTCATGACGCAGCTCTTCACGCGCGAGGAGCTGGAAGCGCTTTCCGTCCCGGAGATCAATGAAAAGATCCGGGAAGCCTTCGTCTACGACGACTACGCCTGGCAGAAGGAGAAAGGCATCCGGATCACATACAAAAACCGGGCTAAGGGTCTCGAGAAAATTCTCTACCAGTGCCCGGTGTGCAAAACAGAGTATCAGATGCACGGCGAAGGAACCGCGCTGAAATGCGCTTCCTGCGGCGCGGAATGGTTCATGACGGAGCTTGGCGAACTGGAGTACCGGAAGGGAAGCTCAGGTTCCGGTCTCCCGAATCCGGACTTCAGCCACATCCCGGACTGGTACGAGTGGGAGCGGCTGAATGTGCGGCGCGAGGTAGAAAGCGGAAAATACGCGTTTTCCTGCGATGCCGTCGTCCGGGCACTTCCGAACGCCAAACGCTTCCTGGAGCTCGGAAAAGCCCGTTTTTCGCACGATGTGAGGGGCTTTCACCTGTCCGGCTCCTACGAGGGCGAAGATTACAGCCTTGAAATTCCGGCGCAGGACCTTTATTCGGTCCATATCGAATACGAATATCTGGGAAAGTTCGGGGACTGTGTAGACCTCAACACGCTCACGGACACCCTCTATGTTTACCCCGAGGACTGCCTCTTCTCCGTTACCAAGATCGCCCTTGCGACGGAGGAGCTGTACCGGTATTATCACGAGGCCTGATCGGACGCTCAGGAGCCGCTCTCCAGACGGATTTCCGAACGGCTCTTCATGGCTCCGCCTGCTTCCGGACCAGGGTTCCGGTATCATGATCGGTATGAATCCGGAAGAAGTGATTATAAGTAATCGTTTTCGTCCCGGGATAGCCCGCGCAGGCGGGTACGATGACTTTCCCGCAGCCCTCTTCATCGAGAAGATACGGCAGAAGATCCTCGTCCAGCTGAAAGTAGCTGTAGGAGTAATAATTCGGATACGTTAAGTCGTCCTCCAGAAAAACCACATCGTCATAAAGCGCATACTTTTTGCCGTCCTCGATGTCGCGGATGGCCTGCAGCGCCGCGGAGCGGTACGGCTCGGCAAGAAAACGCGCCGAAATTTTGTAACCGGTGTAGTTGTATTCCCTGTTCCCGTACCAGCGGCTGAGCCTCTGATAAACGGCCACATAGACCTGCATGTAGGCGTCGTCGTAAGGATAATCATGGAGCTCAATAAGCATTTCCCCGCTTAAGAAACCGACGGAAATTCTTTTCTCTTCCTCTCCCTCCTTCAGGGTGACGCTGCCGTCCGGAGTCCCGACGGTCCAGCTTCCGGCGGAAGGGTTCTCCTTTTTCATGCGGGCAAGCTCCAGGATCGCCCGGTCGGCTTCCCTTCTCTTCTCTTCCGACACCCTTTCCGGATAAACCAGCACGGTTTCGTCGTCAATGCGCACAAAGTCCGTAAAGGCTTCCGGCTGTTTTGCCGTCGCAGACCGGTGCCTTCCGATGCCGACGGCCCTGCGGAGGCCGCCGTCCGTCACCGCGTCGGCCGCAAAAAGGACGAGAAATGCAAGGATCAGCGCTTCCGCCGCATATAATACCCTTCCCCAGGACGGAATTTCCGAGAACCAGCGTCCGCGGCTCCGGGAAGGCGCCCGTCCGCTTTCGGCCGCCCGAAGAATCCTCTTTTTCTTCTGCTCCGGCGCCTTCACGCCCTGCATCAGGCTTTGATAATCTGACCGGATGCGATCCTCGCGGCCGTCAGAATCCATCATATCCATCCTCCTCCAGCTGCTTTTTCAGCGCCCTTCTCGCCCTTGTGAGCTGCGTCCGTACCGTCGACTCCCGGCGCGAAAGAAGCTCTGCGATTTCCGGGCCGTCCATCTCCTCGTAGTAATACAGATGCAGAAGAAGCCTTTCGTCCTCCCTCAGCTTCTGAAGCGCCTCCGAGAGCACCTGACGGCTGAGGTCCGGTTCCCCTTCCTCTGTGAAGGAATAGCCGCTCTCGAACGGCACCGTCCGCTTTCTCCAGCTGCTTCCCAGGAATTTCTTCGCGCAGTTGATGGTCACCCGAAGGAGCCAGGCCTTCGCGTGCTCCCGGCCCTTGAAGTCCGGCTTCTTCCGGATCAGTCGGAAAAAGACCTCCTGATAGATCTCATCGGCATCAAAAGAATTCCCCGCATAGGCATAAGCGAGCCGGTAGACCATGTCCGAATATTCTGTTATAAGCTCCTGAATATCCACTCGAACCGGACCTCCCTTACTCATTAATACCCGCGGGGACGGAATAGTGCTACATCTTTTTCAAAAAAAATTGAGCATACAAATACAGGGCCAAAAGCATCGCTCTTTTGACCCTGTCATTCGTCTTAAACGACTTTTATCACCACCTGTTGGTAGCGGACCAGCCGGTAGTGTCCGGCCGACTGCGCCTTCACGATCAGGTGGAATTCATCTCCCGCCTTCGCTGAAGCAGGAATCACAAGATTCGCGGCCTGGCTTCCGCAGGAAAGCGCGGCCTCCGCCGCAGAGGGCGCCGACGCCTCCCGATACAGGGAGAAGGAGACCGTGAGCGGATTCTCCGCGTCCAGTCCGCAGTCCGGCTTCATATAGGCCTCCGCGTGAATCGTGACGGTCTCGCCCGGCTTTGCAATAAGATCCGTTCCCTCCTTGATGTCGAGCTTCGGCGCGTGCTCCGCATGGTCATACAGCGCCTTGCTGCACCAGTCCGCGCGCGCTGCGAAATCACGCTGGATATCCGCCACATAGGGCCACATGGACTCGACCTCCGAGACCTTTCCCTCGCGGTCCGTATAGGCATCCATCGACACGTCCCATACGTTCAGGGCCTCGCCCTTCGAATTGAACTGATTGTCCACCCGGTGGTAGCGCCCGGCGATTCCGCCCCAGGCAAAATTCTCGAGCGTTCTAAAGCCCCAGCAGGGGAAAAGCAGGAAGAAGGTCGGCGAATCCCCCTCCGAAAGGAAATCGAAGGCTTCCGGTCTCGGGAACCCCATTTTGGCGCCGTACCACTCGTCTGCAATTTTCGGGTTGGAGCCGAACTGACCCGCAGGACCTTCGCCCTCATAGACCTTTCCGTCCATCCAGGTGCAGTATCCGGAGGCAAGCGCGCTCTTTCCGTTCAGGATTTCCGCCTTCATAAAGGCCGCTCTTAAGCTGTCCTTCGACTCCCCTTCCGGCATCACGAACCAGGGGTAGGCATAGCTTTTCATCTGCAGGGTCTTGACAAACTGCATGTCCGGCCAGTTTTCCGCGATATAGCTGCGGTAGGTCGGGTCCTGCTCTCCGCAGGCCGTGATGACGACCTTCTTCATGATTTTCTGTCGGAGCGCCGGCCATTCCGGACGGCTCTCATACGCGTTCTGGATATCCTGAAGCGCGCGGGCAAGCGTATTCGTCCCGCCCCAGACCTGGACGTACAGGGTGCGCGGATCGTCGTCGAGAATCGCCCTGCGGATCAGCTCCGAACCCTCGGTCGGCGCGTCCATCTCGCCTTCGTAGCCGATATTTCCGACCTTCGTGATGCGGCGGAGCGCCTCCGGCTCAGGATAGCCTTCCGCGTGCTTCGAAAGATTCGGATAGTCCTTCGCGTAGTCGTCGATGACACGCTGCATCCATTCCGTGCCCGGCCAGCGGTAAGGCTCGTCGTAGGGACCGGTAACCTCGCCCTCGAACTCGTATTCCGAGCGCTTCACCTGATCCTTCTTCGCCCCCGGCACGCCGATCCAGTGGAACTTTGACGAGCTCTGCACGATCCCCTGCAGCTCCACTTCATTCGCGTAGAGCAGGAAATGGCGAAGGGAATTCTGGTCATCCACTTCCGCGTCCTGTGTGATAATGGTACGGATTTTCTCTGAATTCATTTGCATTTTTTCTCCTGGCAAGTGTGTATATGATCTTGTTGATGATTTCATGGGTAAATTCACAGGCTCCTTAAGCTTCTCCGCAGCGGAGCTTTCTGAGATGCTCTACGGAGTGCGCCAGAATCCGGACGGTTTCGTCGATTTCCTCCGCCGTCGTATATTCTCCGAGGCTGAAGCGAAGGGATGCGTTGGCGCGCTCCTCCGTCATTCCCGGGAGCGCCATCAGAACATGCGAAGGCTCCAGCGCCCCGGAGGCACAGGCAGACCCTGCGGAGGCCGCGATCCCTGCCATATCCAGAAGAATCAGCAGGGATTCGGCTTCAATCCCCCGGAAGCTGAGATTCAGATGTCCCGGAAGGCAGATGCTCTTTTCTTCCGGAAGCCCAGAAGCCTCCAGCGGGCTGTTGATCTCAACCTCCGGAATCGCCAGAAGAACCCGACTTAAAAAGCGGTCCCGGAGCGACGCGATGCGCTGCGACGAGGCCTCCATCTGATCGGCCGCGTATTTCACCGCCTCGTAAAGTCCCGCGATTCCCGGCGTGTTCAGCGTGCCGGAGCGAAGACGCCGCTCCTGCCCGCCGCCGTGGATCATCGCCTTCAGTCCGGCGCGCGGGGAGGCGTACAGGAAGCCCACGCCCTTCGGCGCGCCGAATTTGTGTCCGCTCGCCGAAAGGAGGTCGATATTCATTTCCCGCACGTCGATCGGGATGTGGCCGAAAGCCTGCACGGCGTCCGTGTGGAAGAGCACGCCGTACTTCCGGCAGACCGCGCCGATTTCCTTCACGGGTTCGATCGTCCCGATTTCGTTGTTCGCTGTCATGACGGAGACCAGAATGCCCGTATCTGAGGACATCGCTCCTGACGTCTGCTCCGGACTGTCTGAACCCTCCGCATGCCTCTTTTCTTCCTCCAGGATCTCCCGGATTGCTTCTTCGACCTGCGCCACTGACACGCGCCCCCGGCCGTCCGGCTTCAGAATGGTCAGCGTCCTGCCCTCCTCCTGCGTCAGGGCTTTGGCGGACTGCAGCACTGCCTCGTGCTCGACGGCCGTCGTGATGACGTGCCGGATCCGCCCGCCTGCCGCGCCGAAAAGCGCCAGATTGTCGCTTTCCGTTCCGCCGGAGGTAAAGATGATCTCCTCGGGGCGGCCGTGCAGAAGCTCTGCGATCTTACGCCGCGCGCTGTCAATCACGGCACGGCTTTCGTACGCCGCCTGATGAATGGAGGAGGGGTTCACATATTCCTCCGTCATAAAACGAAGGGCCTCCTCCGCCGCGCGCTGAAGCACCGGCGAAGAGGCCGCATAATCAAGATAAATCATGGCATTTCTCGTAAAGTCTGTTCTCTTTCCACGCATGGAAATGATCCCCCGTGATTCCGAGGTGTCTCTTTCCGTCCATAAACAGCAGGGTCTTTCCGTAGTACAGCATCGACATCGCGGGGATCTCCGCGAAATACCAGGTATTTCCGAGCATCTCCAGGCGGTCCCGATACGCTGTGAGCGTCCCGGTCCCGAGCGTCGTCTGCACATGGTCGTCGCTCACTTCATAGAGCGTCACATTCTCTTCCGTAAACAGAAGCTCATCGTCCGCCTTCTTCTGAAGATCCTCGTCAAAGCGCTTTTCCTGCCAGCGTCCCCAGTCGAGCACATTGTCAAAGGGCAGATCCTTTCCTGCAAGGAAGCCGGTCTCCAGGTATTCTCCTTTGAGACCGCAGTTTTTGCAGCCGAATTCATTGCCCTTCGATTCAATCGTGTCATAGCTTCCGCACTTCGGGCAGATCAGGCAGTAGTTTCCGATGCCTTCCGCCAGGTTCTTCCCTTTATAGGGCTTCATCCACTGCCGCTGCGTCTCATGCGCGTTCTCATAAATATCCCGGTTGATCGCTTCCGTCACTTCCTCCGCGCTCATCTTCGAAAGCTCGTCCGGGCTGTAATAGCGCACGACCTCACCTTCGCAGTGGCCTTTTCTGAAGTACTGACCCCAGCGCGGCGCCATGAAGTAGCCGCCCTTCGTACGGTAGGTGTACAGCCCGCAGCGGCAGGCCTTGACCATCTTGCCCGTAGCGACGCTGACCGGCTCCGTCACGCCGTTGAAGCTTCTGGAGCCTTCGGGGAAGATCATGATATTATAGCCGTCCTTAATGCGGCGCATGATTTCACGCGCGGGCGCCGCCGCGACCGAGCCCTTGAAGATCGCGATCGGCTCGCAGTATTTGAAAATCTTCGGCCCGTTCTTCGAGCGGATCAGGTGCTCGCCGACCACGAAGTACATCGGTTTCTTAAAGGCCGCGCCGACCATGAACATGTCCTCTTCCGTCGTGTGATTGGCCATGACGATATAAGGTCCGTCGGAAGGCTCGGGCCGGTTCGTGCGGTATCTGTATTTCAGTTTCATGTACAGCGTGGTAAAAATGCGTCCCACCCGGTAGATCACGCTGTAGCGGCGCGGATGCTCCATGATAATCAGTTCCTCCTTGAAGAAGATGCCCGGAAATTATTCCCGGTTTTACAGCCAGAAATGCAGAACCAGCATGCTGATGCCGGTCAGTGCCAGAAGAAGTCCTGTAATCCGGTACAGGACCTTCACCGGCAGCCGGTTTCCGAGAATGGCCGAGAGCCGGGCGAAGATCAGCGTCGAGAGAACGCAGGCAAAAAGCGCGGTGAAATCCACTTCCGGATATACCGCGTAATGAGTGCCTGCGCCGATAGCCGCGATAAAAGTCATAATAAACACGCTGGTTCCGACGGCCGTCTGATGCTGAAAGCCCATCACAACCGTCAGGATCAGCAGCATCATCATGCCGCCGCCGGTACCCTGCAGGCCGCAGACGGAGCCGATATAGGCGCCGGCCGCCCACGGCACCCACTTTTTCGAACGGATTCTTTCGAGAAAGGGATGACTCGTCTCCTGCTCACGCTCCGGAGAGCGCACGAGATAGCTGACACCGACGGCGAACGCGGACACCAGCGAAAAAATGCTCATCGCCTCGTCTCCTGCCTCGTGGCGGGTGATGAAAAAAGCCGCGATACTGCCAAGAACCGTAAAGATCAGCGTGCTGATCAGCAGTTCCTTTCCATGCCTGAGGTCGATGTTGCCGCTCTCATGATAGGTCACCGCCGAAATCAGCGAGGCAAGGATATCCGACGCGAGGCCGATAGTAACCGTCTGATAGATCGGCATCTTCAGGAGCACGACAAGAAGCGGCGAGATGAACGCCACGGCGGAGAGTCCGGCAAAGCCGGTCGCAATTCCTGCACCTGCACCGGCAGCGATGCAGATCAGGATCTTGAAAAATAAGTCTGTATTCATAAAAATCCGAAAGCACTTCCGGCAGGCAGGGTGCTTTTCACGCCGTACTGCCGTCTGTAACTTTGAGATTATACACCCGATTCCGTCTGTTTTCAAGTCCCGGCCTCATCATTCACGGCATTCAAAGCCGAGACTTCCACGGCACAGAGGATGAAAAGAGCCCTGCGGGCGATTTACGTCACAGGGCTCAGTCATCATACCTTGCTGTTATTCGGCAAGCAGTCCGAGAATCTTATTGGTTCTTGAGACGAACTTCGTCATCGCGTCCGGATCGAGCGGAGCCTGCTGAATCCTGGCGAGGTCATAGAGCTCCTCGCAGACGGTCTGGACGTTCTCGCCCTCCTGATGCGACAGCAGGTACTGCACGAGCTTGTGGTTGGTATTCAGGACAAGCGTCTGGCCTTCCTTGCCCATCGCGCCGAGATCCATGCCGCTCATGCCGTACTGCTTCATCATATCCTGCATCCGGCGGCTTTCCTCGGAAAGGAGAAGCATCGAGCTGATCTCTTTATTCTTCAGCTTTTCGACCTTGATCGTCACATTGTCCTTCTTCAGCATCTTCTTGAAGAGGCCGGAAAGAATGTCGGTATCCGCCTTCAGCTCTTCCTCAAGCTTCTTCGTGTTCTTCACCTTCAGCGCGTCTTCCATATCGGCGTCGATGCGCTTGAACTTAATGCCCTCGTTCTTCATCTCCAGCTGCTGGATGAAGGGCATATCGATCTCGTCCGGAAGGACGACCGCGTCCATCTTCGCCTTTTTGAACATGTTGACATACTGGCTCTGCTGCACGTGGTCGGTCACGTAGTAGACGGTCTTTTCCTTCTTCTCGTCTTCGACCGGTGTGCCGTCCGCATTTTCAACGGTACCGTCGGCCTTTTCCGCCGCATCCGAAGCTTCTGAAGCCGTCTCCGCGCTGTTCTCGGTTCCTTCCGCCTTCGCTTCGTCCTCGTCCGGCTCGTCGTCGATCGGCTTCACTTCGAGGCACTCCGGAAGCACCTGATATTTTCCGTCGAGATTCTTGAAGAGGATATAGTCGGTCATCTTCTTACAGAACTTCTCATCCCTGAGGCAGCCGTACTTCACGAAGGGGCTGATGGAATCCCAGTTCTTCTCGTAGAATTCCCGGTCGACCTTGCAGAGTCCCGACAGTTTGTCCGCGATCTTCTTCGAAATGTAGTCCTGGATCTTCTTCACAAAGCCGTCGTTCTGCAGCGCCGAGCGGCTGACATTCAGCGGCAGATCCGGGCAGTCGATCGCGCCCTTTAAGAGCATCATGTACTCGGGGATGACTTCCTTGATATTGTCCGCGACGAAGACCTGGTTGTTGTAGAGCTTGATCACGCCCTCGAGGGAATCGTAGCCGAGGTTGATCTTCGGGAAGTACAGGATACCCTTTAAATTGAAGGGGTAGTCCATGTTCAGGTGGATCCAGAACAGCGGCTCCTTGTAGTCGTGGAAGACCTTCCGGTAGAATTCCTTGTAGTCCTCGTCCTTGCACTCGTTCGGATGCTTCGACCAGAGCGGCGTGGTATCGTTAACCGGCTTCTCGGCAGGTTTCTCACTTTCCGCTGCTTTATCGGCTTCTGAACCGCTGCCTTCCTTCGGCTCGGCAGGTTTTACGTCTTCATTCTTCAGGAAAATCTCCACCGGCATGAAGGAGCAGTACTTTTCCAGAACCGTGCGGATACGGTATTCATTGCAGAACTCATGCGAATCGTCGGAAAGGTACAGCGTGATCTTCGTGCCGACCTCCGCGCGGTCGCCATCCGACATCTCATAGCTTAAGCCGCCTTCGGACTCCCAGTGCACCGGAGATGCGTCCTTCTCGTGGGACAGCGTGTCGATCGTCACCTTGTCCGCGACCATGAAGACCGAGTAGAAACCGAGGCCGAAATGGCCGATGATCTGCTCGTCATTCGCCTTGTCCTTGTACTTCTGCATGAAATCCGCGGCGCCGGAGAAAGCGATCTGGTTGATATACTTATCGACTTCCTCGGCCGTCATACCGATACCGTTATCGATCACGGTCAGGGTTTTCTTCTCCGAACTGACCAGCACGTCAATCCTCGGCTTATAGTCCTCCGGAAGCTCCGTCTCGCCCACAAGCGCGAGTTTTTTACGCTTGGTGATCGCGTCGCAGCCGTTACTGACCAGCTCGCGAAGGAAAATATCGTGATCCGAATACAGCCACTTCTTGATAATCGGGAATATATTCTCGCTGTCGATCGACAGATTTCCTTGTTTCTGTGCCATAATACGCCTCCAAAATAAACAATGCGCGGACTTTTTCAGCCCACGCATCGTATTATAGCACCGTTTGTTAGCACTGTCAAGATTTGAGTGCTAAGTCTTTCGGGGACAGGTTCCGGATGACTATTTTAGTCAAACGGGGACAGGTTCCAAATGACGAATTTAGTCATTTGGAACCTGTCCCCG
>CAMPAR010000048.1 GCA_946632055.1 uncultured Lachnospiraceae bacterium | reverse complement strand
TTCGAGCTTGAATCCGACGAAGAAACGAAGAAGCTGTACCCCTATGATTTCCGGCTTGTGATCGGATATGGGCTTTCCGGCGCCGAAATCAGGGTTACGTGGAAAGTGGAAAACACCGGCACGGAGCCCCTGCATTATCAGATCGGCGGTCATCCGGCCTTTTACTGTCCGGTGGATTCCTTCCTTGAGAACCAGTCGGACTACTTCCTGAAGTTTGACAGCGCGCGTCCCGTAAGCTACCGGCTTCTGAATGAAAACGGCCTGCTCCTCCCGGACGAATACGCCCTGGAGACGGAAGACGGCTTCTTCCGGATTCCGGAGGACCTGTTTGACCGGGACGCGCTGATCATCGAGGGCGCGCAGTCGAAGGCGGTTTCCTTATGCCGCCCCGACAGGAAGCCGTATCTTACGGTTCTTTTTGATGCGCCCTTATACGGAATCTGGTCGCCTGCCGGGAAAAAGGCGCCCTTTATCTGTATCGAGCCCTGGTGGGGCAGAGCGGACCGGGCGGATTTTGCGGGAGAGATTTCGGAGCGCGAGTACGACCAGGCGCTCGAGGCAGGGGAAGCGCGGGAGTACGCCTTCTCCATCCGGATTGACGACGTCCTGAACCGTCCGTCCGGTCTCTACGACCCGGAGAACTGTCCCTGCGAGGGAGGGCGTCAGCGCGGCTGCCCGAATAACCGGAACTGCCCGGCCTGTACGAAAAACCATCACGAAAAGGGCGGGTTCACGTTCTGCGAACGGAAGTACCTCCTGAAGCAGTAATGAGACCGGCTGCGTATCTTTTCAAAAGAAAATCATTGCAGCGGAAGCACTTTTCATAAGGAGAGCAACATGCTTGTAAGAAGGCTGAAGGAAGAGGAAATCCGTGAGGCGCTGATCATCGCGAAAGTCTGCTTTCACAGCAGGACCGAGGATATCAGCAAGGTCGAACCGGATCGTTTTGAAAAAGAGGCAGAGCAGTGGGGCGCGTTTGACGACGACGGCACCCTGATCGCCAGAATTCAGAACGACCGGTATCAGTCGAATCTGGACGGAAAAACGGTGGAAAACGGCGGAATCGGCGGCGTTTCCACGCTTCCCGAGTACCGAAGAGGCGGCGCGGTTCGGAAAATTTTTGAAGCCTTACTTCCCGAGGCCCGGAAAAACGGCGAAGTGATTTCGACCCTGTATCCCTTCAGCCACGCCTTTTACCGGAAATTCGGCTATGAAACGCTTGTACACCAGAATATCTATGAAATGACGCCGGAGGTGCTGAAGGACTATCACTTTTACGGTACGGCGGCGATGTTCCGCCCCGGCGATTCCGTCACGCCCTATACGGAACTGTATCAGGCTTTTACGGCGCACAGAAATCTCGCGCTTCGGCGGAACGACGAATACATGAAGGAGGAGTGGCTCTACGAGGATCCCTACAAGAGCCGCCGCTTCAGTTATCTCTTATCCGAGGGTGGAAAGCCCTGTGCCTATGTGATTTTCCAGGATCTTCAGCATGACCCGCAGGCGATCCTGAAGGTGGAAGAAGCGGTTTTCCGGGACCGGAACGGATTTTTGGCGCTTCTTGGCTTCCTTTCACGCTTTTCAGCCGATTACGGGACGATCCGGCTGCCGCTTCCGACGGATATTGACCTGCTGTCACTGATCCGGAGCGAGCGGTCCTATTCGATTAAAAAGTCCCCGCGCCAGGACTACATGATCCGCGTCGTGAATGCAGAGAAGCTTCTCGGTGCGATCCGCGTGCCGGAAGGGGAAAGCTTTGTGATCCGCGTGAATGATGAGCTTCTTCCCGGGAACTGCGGCTTCTTCCGCGTGACGGGAGGCGTGTCGGAAAACCTTGTCGAGCGCACGGAGGATCCGGCGGATCTTACGGTTTCAGAAAAGGCGCTCGGCCAGATGGCGGCAGGAGGCATCGGGCTTTCGGAGGCGCTCCTTCGCGAGGATGTTGAAATCACGGGAAACACCGCGCTTCTGGAGTGCGTTTTCAGACGAAAAGCGATCTATATCATGGATCATTTCTGATCAGGGGAATTACGAGGAATAAACACAGCGGGTTCTCTCATGAGGCCCGAAAAAGGAGGATCATCATGCATCCGGAAGAAAGCTATCAGGAGATCAATTCCCGTACAATTGACCGCTGGGTTCAGGAAGGATGGGAGTGGGGACAGCCGGTTTCTCATGAAGTGTATGAAAGAGCTCTGGAAAGTGACTGGAGCGTTGTACTGACGCCCACAAAGCCCGTGCCGAAGCACTGGTTCGGGGATCTCAAGGGAAAACGCGTCCTCGGCCTCGCTTCCGGCGGCGGCCAGCAGGGACCGCTTTTCCACGCGGCGGGAGCAAAGGTCACGATCCTCGACTACTCGGAGGAGCAGCTGAAATCGGAGCGCCTCGTCGCGTCCCGGGAGGGCTATGAGATCGAGACCGTGCGCGCGGATATGACGAAGCCCTGGCCGTTTGAAGATGAAAGCTTTGACCTCATCTTTTTCCCGGTCGCAAACTGCTATGTCGAAAGCCTTCTTCCTGTGTGGAAGGAGGCGCACCGGGTTCTTTCGCCGGTCGGGCGGCTCCTTTCCGGGCTTGACAACGGCTTCAATTTCCTCTTTGATGAAGAAGACGAAAGCCGCCTGGTCGGGCGGCTTCCATATCATCCTCTGAAAAATCCGGACCAGATGCAGGAGCTTCTTTCCGGGGACTACGGGATTCAGTTTTCCCACAGCATCACGGATCTTCTGCAGGGCCAGATCGACGCGGGCTTCCGCCTCCTCGAAATCTACGATGATACGAACAGCGAGGGACTTCTCATGGAGCACGGCGTTCCCTGCTTCTATGCCACGCTTTCCGTCAGGGAGCAGGCGGAGTAACCCTGATCAGTCAAAAAACGACAGCACGCGTTCCAGATAAGGATACAGGACGGCGTCCTCGGAGCGGTAAAGCTCGTGCTTGCCGCCGGAAACCGTCTCGAAGCGTCCGTTCGGAACGCGGGCAATGAACTTTTCCTGTGCGGGGCGCAGCACCATGTTGTCGCCGTCGCAGGAGAGGAGCAGCACCGGGACCCGGATTCCTTCGGGTCCTCCTTTTTTCAGGACCTTCCGCGGCACCTTCATGGATTCCATCGCCCAGCCGACCGTCGGATTGCAGGTGTAGAGATTCTTGTCGGCCTTCTTGAAGTTATTGTACCAGGTGAAGCGGACGGGAGAGCTGGCGCAGGCGTTCTCGAATTTTTCCTCACCCGTATAGTCCGGCGCGTTGAAGAGCACCTTCTTCCGCTGTCCGAAGAGAATCATCAGGCTGAAGACGAATTTTGTGATCGGCATCGGAATTCCGGCGTGCGCGGGGCAGATCATCGGGCAGTTCAGGACTACCTTTTTGAAGAAGTCGGAACCGGACTCGAGATAGAGGGCGCTCACGGCGCCGCCCATGCTGTGTCCGAAAAGATAATACGGCCCGGGCACTTTTTTCACAACCTTGTTCAGGAAATACTCAAAATCCTTCACATAGTCCTCAAAATGGTCGACGTGCGTCCAGGAGGGATTGTCCACATCCCGATGCGAGCCGCCGTGTCCCCGCTGGTCAATCATGCAGACATTAAAGCCCTCATTCAGAAAAACATAGATCAGCGGCCGGAATTTCACGATGGCTTCCGTAAATCCGTGGAGAATGACGATCGTTCCCTTCGCTTTGTCGGTCCGGTAGACGGCGTAGTGGATTTTCGCGCCGTCAAAGCTTTCGAAAAACGCGTCATCCTGAATATGGGATGCGAGGTACGGGACGACGGTACTGTCATAGACTTCCTGATACCGGTCCTCGGGAATATAAACTTTCATAAGGCACCATGGCTCCTTTTTCTTTATGCTCTTATCATAGCAAAGTACGGCGCCGGATGTCAAACGGAATTTCCGGGAAGAGAGCCGTCTGGAAAAGACTACAGGAAGAGAGCCAGGATTTTCCTTCAGATGCATAAGAAGTGATTTTTTCCCTGTTTTCACAGGATTTTGCTTGCATTTTCCCGGATGCTGTGATATATTATCAAAGTTGCTTTTAATAAGCATGCATTCCGACGCCCGGGAGGGTGCGGACCCGAAGGATTCTTACGGGAAAGCTTCCCCGGCGAAAGACGAGTGCAGAAGAAAAAACCAAAAGGAGAAAAAGAAATGAGTGTTATTTCCATGAAGCAGCTGCTGGAAGCAGGCGTCCATTTCGGACATCAGACCAGACGCTGGAACCCCAAGATGGCTCCGTATATCTATACCGAGCGCAACGGCATCCACATTATCGACCTTCAGAAGACCGTCGGCATGGTGGATACGGCCTACAGAGCCGTAGCGGACATCGCCGCACAGGGCGGTACCGTTCTTTTCGTCGGCACGAAGAAGCAGGCGCAGGACGCCATCCGTGAAGCCGCTGAAAAGTCCGGCATGTACTATGTCAACCAGCGCTGGCTCGGCGGTATGCTGACCAACTTCAAGACCATCCAGTCCCGTATCGCCCGTCTTCGTCAGATCGAGAAAATGTCTGAGGACGGCACCTTTGATGTACTTCCCAAGAAGGAAGTTGCCCAGATCCAGAAGGAATGGGACAAGCTCGAGAAGAACATCGGCGGCATCAAGAACATGCGCAAGATCCCGGATGCGATTTTCATCATCGACCCGAAGAAGGAGCGCATCTGCGTTCAGGAAGCTCACACCCTCGGCATCACGCTGATCGGCATGTGCGACACCAACTGTGATCCGGAAGAACTGGACTATGTCATTCCGGGCAACGATGACGCGATCCGTGCGGTCAAGCTCATCGTCGACACCATGGCGAACGCCATCGTGGAAGCGCACCAGGGCGAAGCGAACGAAGTGACTCCGGCGGAAGAAACGGCTGAAGAAGAAGCCGCTCCTGAAGCTGCAGAAGACGAAGAATAAGGGAATCATACAACGGAGGATTTTGAATATGAATGTAACTGCTGCAATGGTAAAAGAACTTCGTGAAGCCACCGGTGCCGGCATGCTCGACTGCAAGAAGGCTCTTGTCGAGTGCGACGGCGATATGGACAAGGCGGTTGATTTCCTGCGTGAAAAAGGTCTTGCCGGTGCTGCCAAGAAGGCCGGCCGCATCGCAGCGGAAGGCATTGTCAAGAATGCCGTTTCCGCTGACGGCAAGAAGGCCGTGACCGTGGAAGTCAACGCGGAATCCGACTTCGTTGCGAAGAATGAAACTTTCCAGAACTACGTTGCCGAGATCGCTGATCAGATTCTGAACAGCGATGTTGCGGATGTCGATACTTTCCTGACTCAGCCCTGGGCGCTTGAGCCGCAGATGACCGTACAGGAAAAGCTGTCCTCGATGATCTCTTTAATCGGCGAGAATATGCACATCCGTCGTTTTGCCCGCATGGAAGTGGAAGATGGCTTCATTTCCTCTTACATTCATGCCGGCGGCAAGATCGGCGTCCTGATCAAGGTCGAAACCGATGTCATCAACGATGAAATCAGGGAAATGGGCCAGAATGTCGCGATGCAGGCTGCTGCGCTGAAGCCGATGTTCTGCACCAGAGGCGAAGTTGACGCCGATTATATCGCGAAGGAAACCGAAATCCTGACCGCTGCGGCTAAGAACGAGAAGCCGGATGCCAATGACAAGATCATCGCCGGCATGGTTCAGGGCCGTATCAACAAGGAAATGAAGGAAGTTGTTCTGGTTGACCAGGTTTATGTCAAGGCGGAAGACGGCAAGCAGTCCGTTCAGAAGTACATTGACGAAGTCGGCAAGAAGAACAATGCCAAAGTGAAAGTTTCCCAGTTCATCCGCTTCGAGAAGGGCGAAGGCCTTCAGAAGAGAGAAGAAAACTTTGCAGAAGAAGTAGCAAAGCAGATGGCATAAGTCTGAATTTTGACTTCATATACGGCCGCTCCGATTTCAAAGGGGCGGCCGTTTGAATAAAAGGAATCGATATGAATATCATCATTATCGGCTGCGGGAAGATCGGACTCGCGCTGGCGGAACAGCTGAATAACGAAGGTCATAATATTACACTGGTGGACAAGAACGAGAGCATCCTCCAGGCGGCGGCGACAAAGCTCGACGTCATGGGCGTCGGCGGAAACGGCGCCATGGTAGGTGTGCTGGACGAGGCCGGCATTGAATCCTGCGACGTCCTGATCGCCACGACCGGCTCCGATGAAGTGAACATGCTCTGCTGCCTGCTCGCGAAAAGAGTGCGGGACGTGGAGACGATCGCCCGGATCCGGAATCCCGAGTACGAGGATGAAATCCATTACCTCCAGAATGAAATCGGCATCTCGATGGTCATCAATCCCGAGCAGATGGTGGCGCACGAAATCCTGCGTCTCCTCCGTTTCCCCTCGGCGACCGAGATCGAGTCCTTCGGCAAGGGCATGGTGGACATGATCCACATCCGCCTCTCCGGAAATTCACCGCTCTGCGGCATCCGGCTGAAGGATCTCTCCAAGACCATTCCGGCGCCCGTTTTGATTTCCATGATCGAGCGCAGGAACGAGGTGATTATCCCTTCCGGTACGACGGAGCTTCTCGAGAACGACGAAATTTCCTTTATGGCGCGCCCCTCGGACGCGGTCCGTTTCTGCAAGCTCTGCAAGCTGGACTATGCCGCCGCAAGAAACGCTTTCGTGGTCGGCGGCGGACGGATCTCGTACTACCTCGGCCGGTACAACAAGAACAGCCGCACCAAATGCCAGTTCAAGGTGATTGAAAGCAACGCCGAGCGCGCGAATACGCTCGCGGAAACCTTCAGTGAATTCACCGTGATCCAGGGAGACGGCGCCTCCAAGCAGCTCCTCATCGAGGAGGGGATTGAGCACGCCGATGCCTTCATCACGATTACCGGCTTTGACGAGCAGAATATCATGATGGGCCTGATGGCCGACAAGCTTTCGAAGGCGCGCGTGATTGCCAAGGTCAACCGGGTGGATCCGGAGGACGTCGAGAGCGTCGTGCCCTTTGCCTCCATCGTATCGCCGAAGGCCGTTACGGCCGACTCGGTGGTGCGTTATGTCCGCGCTCTGGAGAGTTCGAAGGATTCGGAGTTCGAAACGCTCTACAAGCTCGCGGGCGGCCGGGCGGAAGCCATGGAGTTCACCGTCAACAACGACCCGTCTGTCGTCAACATTCCCTTCAGCAGACTTTCTCTGAAGCCGAATGTGCTGATCGCGGCCATTATCCGGGGTTCCCGGATCATCAGCCCCGGCGGCCAGGACAGCATGAAGCCCGGCGATTCCGTCGTCGTCATCACGACCATCAAGGGCGTCAATGATCTGCATGATATCATGCAGTAGGAGGAACAGCTTTGAATTTCTGGATAATTGCGTATTTCCTGGGCTGGATTCTGGAGGTTGAAGCAGTGTCGATGGTGATCCCGATGATCATCTCGGCGGTCCTCGGTGAGAATGATGTCTGGCCCTGGTTTCTTCTCCTGATCGTGATCCTCGCGCCGGTCGGCCTGATTCTTACGAGAAAGCGTTTCAGGAAAGGAAATTTCTATGTGAGAGAGGGCTATGCCGCGACGGGACTCGGCTGGATCGCGCTGTCTGTTTTCGGCGCGCTGCCTTTCTTCCTTTCAGGGCGGATCCCGAACTTTGTCGATGCTCTATTTGAAACCGCTTCCGGCTTTACGACGACCGGATCCTCGGTGCTTTCCGATGTGGAGGCGCTCGGAAAAGGACTTTTATTCTGGCGTTCCTTCACCCATTGGCTGGGCGGAATGGGCGTTTTGGTGCTGATTCTCGCGATCCTTCCGATGAACGGCGGCTATCATATGCAGCTCATGAAGGCGGAGTCTCCCGGCCCCTCGGTTTCAAAGCTTGTGCCGCGCGTCATGGATACCGCGAAAATGCTGTATCTGATCTACATTGTCATGACCGCGACCATGATCATCACCTATCTGATCTCCGGCATGCCGTTCTTCGACGCGCTCTGCATCGGCTTTGGCACGGCCGGCACCGGCGGATTCTCAGTCCGGAATACCGGCATGTGGGACTACGGACGCGCGAGCCAGATCCTGATCACCATCTGGATGTACCTTTTCGGCGTCAACTTCAACTTCTATTATCTGATGATGCGCAAGAAGTGGAAGGATGCGCTGAAGATGGAAGAGGTGCGCGTCTATGTCGGGATCATTCTCGTGAATCTGCTCATCATTTCTCTGGTGATCTGGAGATTCAATTACCGGGCGGAGGGCTACGGCTACAGCCTGCAGCATGCGGCCTTCACCATCGGGTCTCTGATGAGTTCCACCGGCTTCGCTACTGTCGACTTCGACAAGTGGCCGGAGCTGACGCGGCTCATGTGCGTGCTTCTCATGTTTATCGGCGCCTGTGCGGGTTCGACCGGCGGCGGACTCAAGGTTTCCCGCTGCCTCCTCCTTTTCAAGGAAGGCCGTAAGGAAATGCATATGCTGTTCCATCCGCAGTCGATCCGGCCGATCAAGCTGGAGGGAAAGGTCGTGGAGCACGCGACGCTTCGTTCCGCCAGCAACTATTTTATTATCTATGTGATGCTTTTCGTCGTGTCCTTCCTGCTGATTTCGATTGACGGACACGATTTCACCACGAATTTCACGGCGGTGCTCGCGACGCTGAACAACATCGGCCCAGGTCTCAACGCGGTCGGCGCGACGCAGAATTTTGCGATCTATTCGATCCCCTCGAAGCTCGTCCTGACCTTCTGCATGCTGGCCGGAAGACTGGAGCTTCTGCCGATGCTGATGCTGCTGTATCCGAAGACCTGGACAAAGCACTACTGACCTTTGCCTTCCCCTTGAGGGGAAGGTGTCACGCACAGCGTGACGGATGAGGTGTTACTGGAGTATAAAAATAAAGGAGTAACCGATGTCTCTTTCACTGAATGAATCCCTGAACCAAATCCTTCGGGAGGCCTTCCTTGCCGCGGGCTATGATCCGAAATACGGCACCGTCACGGTTTCGAACCGTCCGGATCTCTGCGAATACCAGTGCAACGGCGCGCTGTCGGCGGCCAAGGAGTATCATACGGCTCCGTTTGTAATCGCGGAGAATGTAGCGGCGAAATTAAGCGAAAATCCGGCCTTTTCCGAAGCTGTTTCCGTCCGCCCGGGATTTATCAACCTGACGCTTTCTCCGGCCTTTCTCACGCGTTTTGCGGCCGATATGGCCGTCCTTGACGGCTTTGGCGCCGAAAAGCCCGAAAAGAAGACGATCATCATTGATTACGGCGGACCGAACGTCGCGAAGCCCCTGCATATCGGGCATCTTCGCACGGCGATCATCGGCGAATCCGTCAAGCGTATCCTGCGTTTCATGGGCCATGAGGTCATCGGCGACATTCATCTGGGGGACTGGGGCCTGCAGTTCGGTCTGATTATCGAGGAACTGAAGGACCGGCGTCCGGAGCTCTGCTATTTTGATCCTTCGTATCAGGGAGAATATCCGGAAGAAGCGCCGTTCACGCTGTCGGAGCTCGAGGAGATTTATCCCGCGGCTTCCGCAAGGAGCAAGACGGACGAAGCCTTCCTGCAGCGCGCGCATGAGCGGACCTTCCTGCTTCAGCATGAAGATGCGGCTTCCGTCGCCCTCTGGAAGCACATTATGGCGCTTTCCGTGCCGGATGAAAAGAAGCTCTATGACCAGCTGGACGTGCATTTCGAGCTGTGGAACGGCGAATCGACCGCGGCGCCCTTTGTGCCGGAAGTCGTCGAAACTGTGAAGGAAAAGGGCCTCGCCCGCCTTTCTGAGGGCGCGCTGATTGTCGACGTCATGGAAGAGAGCGACAAGCGCGAAGTGCCGCCCTGCATCATTCTGAAGTCCGACGGTGCGGCGCTCTATCAGACGACGGATCTCGGCACGCTGATCATGCGGATGCGGGACTACCGGCCGGACGAAATCATCTATGTGACGGACAAGCGTCAGGAGCTTCACTTCACGCAGGTGTTCCGCGTGGCGAAGAAGGCCGGGATCGTCCCTGAGGAGACGGCGCTCGTGCATATCGGCTACGGCACGATGAACGGAAAGGACGGAAAGCCCTTCAAAACGCGCGCCGGCGGCGTCATGCGGCTCGAGGTGCTGATCTCGGAAGTCGAGGACGCGGTCCGGGAAAAGATGAAGGAGCGCTATGAGGACGAAGACCTGAATGAAGAGACCGTCAAGCAGGTGGCGCTCGCCGCGATCAAGTACGGCGATCTCTCGAATCAGGCGGCGAAGGATTATAACTTTGATATCGACCGCTTTGCTTCCTTTGAGGGAAATACCGGTCCCTATATCCTGTATACGATTGTCCGGATTCGCTCGATCATCCGAAAGGCGGAAGCGATGCTTTCCGAGACGCCGGATTTCACGGCGCTTACGGACGCCTCCGGCAACCTGAAGGCGCTTCTTCTGTCGCTCGCGGGCTTTACGGACATGATCCGGACCGCCGCTTCGGAGCTTGCGCCGCACAAAATCTGCGCCTACATCTATCAGCTGTCGGATATTTTCAACAGCTTCTATCATGACACCCCGATTCTGAAGGAAGAGGACCCGGCGAAAAAGCAGGCTTATCTCGAACTCCTGTCCTTAACGGAGCGCGTGCTTTCGGCCAGCATTGATCTTCTCGGATTCTCGGCGCCGGATCGGATGTAAGGATCGAAACACAGGGAATCTCCCGGTTCTTTGCCGGGCGATGAAAAACGGAATGGAGAGCGTGTATGGGACTTTTTAAGAAACGCCGCGATCCGGAAACGGATCACCTGATCGCATCGCTTCAGATGAACATGGCGAACAATTATAAAGACGCCGCGCAGGCGGACTTTCGGAAGCTGAAGGCTCTCTATGACGAAAAGACCGAAAGCGGCGCTTATCCTGCGAAGCTGCAGACGGAGTACGACTGCATCATGGCGGAATTTGCCGAAAAGCTGCAGTTCTATTCCCACGGCGACCAGAAGCCCTACTGGACCCGGGAATAGCCGTATTCAGGCTCCATTCGAAATGCTCCGCATTTCTCATGCAGGATGTCAGGGAGGCTTCGCCTCCAGACCTCCTGCGATAAAAAAGCTGCAAATCAGTATGAAACACAAGTGTTTCATCTGTGATTTGCAGCTTTTTTATCATGGAGCTGAACATTTTACGCAAATTCATAGAGCGGGAGAGCGGACCAGCCGTGGCATTCCGAACGCGGCATGTAGGGCGTCTCGGGGAAGGTCGTGCAGTGCAGGTCGATCATGTGCTGCCAGTCGGCCCAGAGCGCTTCTGTGCGGTCGTAAATCCCAGCCTTTTCGAGGGCGCGGAACAGGTAGAAGCGCTGAACGAAGGAGCAGAGGATCAGAGAATCGTCCGTAAGGACCTTTTCCATGACTTCCTTCGCCTCCTCGCCTTCAAAAAGCCCCGTCAGCACGCCGAAAATCTGGCTGTGCTGGCTGTATTCCGGAAGATCTGCGGCTTCCTTCAGAAGACCGCGCTCCGGATCAAATTCGCGCTCCCGGATGAGCTTCAGAAGCTTTTCGCATTCCCCGCTGTAATGCGCGGCCAGCTCGCTTCGATGGAAGAGCGGCAGGATCCGGATCAGGCTCTGGCATCCGCAGACGAAGAGCAGGTTTTCGAGCGTGCTTTCGCCAGAGAGAATTCCGTTCGGCACGCCGCGGTGCCCGTCCCACTGGATCGTCCAGTCGTAGTATTCCCAGTAGCCCTGCGGCGCAATCATGCCGGACTCCGTGCGCTTTGACAGGAAGGTCTCGATGATCTTTTCCGCCGCGGGAATATAGGGCGCCATCTTTTCCGGACAGCCGGTCTCGTTGATGTAATCCTCGAGCATCATGATGAAGTACAGCGAGAAACCGGGGATGATCTGCAGCTTCTCGGAGGGGAAGCGCGACTGAATGAAGCCCTCGGGAAGCAGGGAAGAGGCAAAGAGCCCGATCGCGTATTCCGCGAGCCGCGTGTCTCCGGAGCACTTGTAGGTAAAGAGCATTTCAAGTCTCGAATCGCTCGCGTACATCAGCTGCTCGTAATAGGGGCAGTCTTCATAGGTGTCGTGCATGCAGAGCTGAAGCGTGCGAAGCGCCACGTCATACAGCTTTTCCATTTTCGGATCGGTAAATGCCGGTCTTTTCTTATTTTCCAGCGGATACGCGGTTTCCACAAAGGGAAGGATCCGAAGCGTCAGCGCCTCCTCCTTCGTCTCAATCTCCACATTCACGAAGCGGAAGGTACGGAAGCGGAAGGGTTCATAGATCCGTTCCTCTCCGTCGGGACGGATTTCATCAAAGACGCCGTCCAGAACGCCGGAAGGATCATCGCGGTAGCCCTTCGGGGATTTCAGCGCCTTCATCGGGCCGAGCTCTGTAAAATAGCACTCCGCGTAGGTGAAGCGGACGGCCGAGCCCTTTCCGCCGGAGATTCCGGCGCGGAAATAAGCGGTCGTGAGTTCTCCCGCATCCAGCACAAAGCTTGCCGTAGTTTCCTTCGGGATAACCCGGACGCTTTCCTGATGGAGAGAAGAATCCGCGCCGAAGTCGAAGTCTGAAAAGACCCGTTCCTTCCGGTAAAGGTAAGGAATCGGACGCTTCTCAAAGCTTCTTCCGAGCCGCTCGCCGGTAATTGTGTAGGCGGCGGGCTCAAGATCCGAAACCGGATGAATCAGCTGAGGATCCGGCACATATCTGGAAAAATCAACGAATTCCGTCGGTCCCGCAAGGAAGAGCTCGTAATCATTATAGCCCATGCTCCGGTCAAACCAGCAGGTCCAGTTCGCGTTGTCGGATAGATCCGTATCCCCGATGATGCCCGAAACCGCGATCGCCGGACCGCCGTCGTCCGCGAAGGCATTCGACGGACCCTCGTATTTCCGGGCGGAGGGCTTCCCGGGGTAGGACATTACCTGAATGAGAAGATGATTGTCCCCTTCCTCAAGATAGGGCGCAAGATCCGTCTCATCCACATAGGCGTAGTAGCGGGGACCGCGTAAGGGCCCGAAAATGACCGGTTTCCCGTTGACAAAGAGCTTGTACTGGGAACGGCCGGTGATCGCGGCCGGAACGCGCTTTTCGGCCTTTTTCAGCCTTACAGAGCAGGCGAAAAAAGCGGAGACGATTTCTTTTCCGGGCTGAAAGCCTTCAGCGCGGTAGTATTCTTCGGCAATGCCGATCCAGTGAAGATCAAAAGACAAGGGCTCCTCCTTCAGTTAAAACGGACATACTGCAGCTTCGCGATGAATTCCGCGTTGGACTTTGTCGAGGCAAAAAGATCGAAGATCTGCTCGGTCACTTCCTCGGCCCGCGCGGTTGAAGTGACTTTACGGATGACGGATACCGCATTCTGCTCCTCCTCCGTGAGCAGGAGATCGTCTCTTCTGGTGGAGGATTTCAGAATATCAATGGCCGGGAAAATCCGGCGCTCGGAAAGCTTGCGGTTCAGGACGAGCTCCATATTGCCGGTGCCCTTGAATTCCTCGTAGACGACGTCGTCAAGCCGGGAGCCGGTGTCAAGAAGCGCGGTCGCGAGGATCGTCAGAGATCCGCCTTCCCGCATGCAGCGAGCCGCGCCGAAAAAGCGCTTCGGCATGTAAAGGGCGGCGGGGTCGAGACCGCCGGAGAGCGTTCTTCCCGAGGGCGTGACTGTGAGGTTGTATGCCCTGGTCAGGCGCGTAATCGAGTCGAGCAGGATAATAACATCCTTCTTCATTTCCACCAGGCGTTTTGCGCGCTCGATCACCATCTCCGACACGCGCTTATGATGCTCTGGCAGCTCGTCAAAGGTCGAGTAGACGATTTCCACATTGTCGCCGGTCACGGTTTCCTGCATATCCGTCACTTCCTCCGGCCGTTCGTCGATCAGAAGAATGATAATGTGAAGATCGGGGTGATTCTTCTGGATCGCCTTCGCGATCTGCTTCAGAAGTGTGGTTTTACCGACCTTCGGCTGCGCCACGATCATGCCGCGCTGGCCTTTTCCGATCGGAGAGAGAAGATCGACAATGCGCATCGAAACCTCGCCGCGCGGCGTCTCCAGATGCAGACGCTCGTGGGGGAAGACCGGGGTCAGCTTTTCGAAAGCGGTCAGCTTCAGATGGTGGGAGACGGAAAGACCGTTGATCGATTCCACAAAGAGAAGCGCAGAGAATTTCTCGTTCGCGCCGCGGATCCGCTTGCTTCCGGAAACGTAATCGCCGGTTTTGATATTGAATTTCTTGATCTGGGAAGGCGCGACATAGACGTCATCCTCTCCGGGAAGATATCCGTTCGAGCGGATGAAGCCGTAGCCGTCCGGGAGGATCTCGAGGATTCCGGAGGCCTTCTCGCCGCTGTCAAGATCCGCCAGCCCTTTCGGCGGAAGATTGGATTCTCTCTGGGGCTTCTCTCGCGCATGCTCTCTTGAAATATTGTTTCTGACAGGCTGAGCCTTTTTTTCGGGTTCTTTTACGGAAGGAGCGGGTTCTTCGGTCTTTTTTTCCGGCTCCTGGTGCTCCGCTTCGTAAATCGCGGCAAGCCGTTCAATCAGCTCGGCCTTTCTTAAGGCATAAATCTGCGGAACCTTCTTTTCGGCCGCAATCGCCCGAAGTTCGCTGACAGGGAGTGTATTTAGTTTTTCTCTCATAAAATTCTCCTAAGGGATTGTTCCTGTGACATCATAGAATGGATTCGAAAAGATTCAGAAAGATGAAATTCTTTGTACTTTATAAAAGTACCATAGTTTTCCTTCCTTGTCAAAAGAAAGTTTGAAATTCCTGTGAATTTCCGAAAAAAAACCAAATGGGGCTTGATTTTTTTCCAAAGTGTGATATGATAGGCATCGTTGAGTTTAGCACTCGACCATTTCGAGTGCTGATTGCATTATTCAAAACATATTCATATGTGAAAATAAGGAGGTTCTGAAATGAAGTTATTTCCCTTGGGAGACAGAGTAGTTCTGAAGCAGATTGAAGCCGAAGAAACCACGAAATCCGGCATCGTTCTTCCGGGTTCCGCACAGGAAAAGCCGCAGATGGCCGAGGTCATCGAAGTCGGTCCCGGCGGATGCGTGGACGGCAAGGAAGTGAAGATGGAAGTGGCCGTCGGCGACCGCGTCATCTACTCCCAGTATGCCGGCACAAAGGCAAAGCTTGACGGAACTGAATATATCATCGTTCGCCAGAATGACATTCTCGCGATTGTAAAGTAAGGAGGCGTTTTTATCATGGCAAAGGAAATCAAATATGGCGCAGATGCCCGCAAGGCTCTTGAAAACGGCGTCAATCAGCTTGCAAATACCGTACGTGTCACCCTTGGACCGAAAGGCCGCAATGTCGTTCTGGACAAGTCCTATGGCACTCCGCTGATCACCAACGACGGCGTGACGATCGCAAAGGATATCGAACTCGATGACATCTTCGAAAACATGGGCGCTCAGCTCGTGAAGGAAGTCGCCACGAAGACCAACGACGTCGCCGGTGACGGCACCACGACCGCGACCGTTCTTGCTCAGGCAATGATCAACGAGGGCATGAAAAACCTCGCTGCCGGCGCAAATCCGATCGTGCTGCGGAAGGGCATGAAGAAGGCGGCCGAGAATGCTGTCGAGTCCATCGCTTCCCAGAGCCAGCCGATTCAGGGCCGCGCACAGATCGCCCGTGTTGCCGCAATTTCCGCTTCTTCCGATGAAGTCGGTGAAATGGTTGCGGACGCGATGGAAAAGGTTTCCAAGGATGGCGTTATCACGATTGAAGAGTCCAAGACCATGCATACAGAACTCGACCTCGTAGAAGGCATGCAGTTCGACCGCGGTTATCTGTCCGCCTACATGTGCACCGATATGGAGAAGATGGAAGCGGTTCTTGATGATCCGTACATACTGATTACCGATAAGAAGATCAGCAACATCCAGGACATCCTGCCGGTTCTCGAGCAGATCGTCCAGAGCGGAGCCAAGCTTCTCATCATCGCTGAGGATGTGGAAGGCGAAGCCCTGACGACCCTCATCGTGAACAAGCTCCGCGGCACCTTCAGCGTCGTAGCGGTCAAGGCGCCCGGCTACGGTGACAGAAGAAAAGAAATGCTGAAGGACATCGCAGTCCTGACCGGCGGCCAGGTCATTTCCGAAGAGCTTGGCCTTGAACTGAAGGATACCACCATTCAGATGCTCGGCCGTGCGAAATCCGTTAAGGTTACGAAGGAGAACACCATCATCGTCGACGGTATGGGCGACAAGAAGGATATCAGCGACCGTGTCGCTTCCATCCGCGCCCTGATCGATGTGACCACTTCTGATTTCGATAAGGAAAAGCTGCAGGAGCGTCTGGCGAAGCTCGCCGGCGGCGTCGCGGTCATCCGTGTCGGCGCAGCGACCGAAACCGAAATGAAGGAAGCGAAGCTCCGTATGGAAGACGCGCTGAACGCAACGCGTGCGGCGGTTGAGGAAGGCATTGTTGCCGGCGGCGGCACAGCTTACATTCTTGCCAAGAAGGAAGTTCAGAAGGTCGTGGATGAGCTGGAAGGCGACGAGAAGACCGGTGCCCGCATTGTCTTAAAGGCCCTGGAATCTCCGCTGTACTTCATCGCTGACAACGCCGGCTTCGACGGCAACGTCATCGTCAACAAGGTAACGGAAGCGAAGGAAGGCATCGGCTACGACGCCTACAAGAATGAGTATGTCGACATGATCAAGGCCGGCATCCTGGATCCCGCGAAAGTCACACGTTCCGCACTGCAGAACGCAGTCAGCGTCGCTTCGACCCTTCTGACCACCGAATCCGTCGTCGCCACCATCAAGGAGCCGGCACCGGCTATGCCCGCCGGCGGAAACCCTGGCATGGGGATGATGTGACAAAAACA
>CAMPAR010000047.1 GCA_946632055.1 uncultured Lachnospiraceae bacterium | reverse complement strand
GTGATGATCTGCACCACCTCTTCCTTGCCGTACTTTCTCACGACGTAGTCGATGACCTCCTGTCTCCTTTCGTAGCAGAAGTCGACATCGATATCCGGCATCGACACCCGCTCCGGATTCAGGAAGCGTTCAAAGAGAAGCTGGTAGCGGATCGGATCGATGTCCGTAATCCTCAGGGAATACGCGACGACCGATCCCGCGCCGGAGCCTCTTCCCGGTCCGACCGGGATTCCGTGCTCCTTCGCGAAATTGATATAGTCCCAGACAATCAGGAAATAATCGACGTAGCCCATCGTCCGGATAATGTTGAGTTCATACCGAAGGCGCTCCTTCAGCGCCTCGTCCGCCTCCGGGTAGCGCTCCCGGAAGCCCTTTTCACAAAGCGCCTCGAGGTAAGTCTCGGAGGTGTAGCCCTCCGGAACCGCAAACTTCGGCAGCTTCGTCACGCCGAATTCAATCTCCACATTGCAGCGCTCGGCGATCCGGTGCGTATTGTCGCAGGCATCCTGCGCATAGGGGAACAGCGCGCGCATCTCCTCCTCGGAGCGCAGATAGAACTGGCCCGAAGCGTAGCGGAGCCGGTCCTCGTCCGTCACCTTCTTCTGCGTCTGGATGCACAGCAGGATGTCGTGCGCCTCCCAGTCCTCCTTCAGGATATAGTGAGAGTCATTCGTCGCGACCAGCGGGATTCCCGTCTCATGGTGAAGCCGCATAAGCCCCTGGTTGACCTTCTTCTGCTCGTCGAGGCCGTGGTCTTGCAGCTCGAGGAAATAATTTCCTTCCCCGAAGATCTCCTGATACTCCAGGGCGCAGGCCTTTGCCTCCTCGTACATTCCCTTCACGAGGAAGCGCTGCACCTCTCCCGCAAGACAGGCGCTCGTGCAGATGATTCCCTCGTGGAATTCCCTCAGAAGCTCCTTGTCGACCCGCGGCTTGTAATAGAAGCCGTCCATGAAGCCGCGCGAAACGATCCGCGTCAGATTCTCATAGCCGGTGTTGTTTTCCGCAAGCAGGATCAGGTGATAATAGCGGTCGTCCCCGCCCGAAAGCTCCCGGTCAAAGCGGGATTCCGGCGCCACATAGACCTCGCAGCCGAGGATCGGTTTGATGCCGGCCTTCCGGCAGGCCTTATAGAAATCAATGACACCGTACATGACGCCGTGATCCGTGATCGCAAGGGAATCAAAGCCCAGCTCCTTCGCACGCGAAACAAGCTCCCCGATTTTCGCGGAGCCGTCCAGAAGACTGTATTCGGTATGTACGTGCAGATGGGTAAAAGCCATGAATTTCCTTTCGATGCGTCAGCCTGATCATTCACATCGATTATAAAATAAATAGCCCGACTTTTCAAGAGGAAGCAGCACATTTTCCGGGGGCGGCCTTACAGCATCAGCCGCCCTTCCATCCCGTCAAAATCAATCGTTTTCACGCTTCCGTCCTTCAGGATCAGCCGGACTCTTCCGTAAGAACCGACGCCGAACCGGTCCTCCGTCTCCACCGCCGCGAGCGGGAAAAGCTCCTCCTCGGTGAAGTCCTCTCCGTCCATCCGGGTCAGGGTCTGCGTGAGCATGAGGCTTTCTTCCGCGCCGCCGTACTGCTTTTCAAGCTTCAGCACCGCGTAAGGCACGCAGGAATCCGGCGAATCGGGATTCGTCCCGCAGCTTGGCACCGCCTCGGGGTCCGAAAAGCCGCCGTACACCGTGAAGGCCTGCGTAATGCGCCTTCCTTCGGCATTTTTCCCGCGAAGGATCAGCGCTTTTCCGGCTGGTTTCCTGCGGTTTTCGGCGCTCTGCGCCGCTTCTTCACAGACCTTTTCGATTTCGGTTCCCTGATCCGGGAAGCCGTAGCCCGCGAGCGTGATTTCGACCGGACGCCGGCAGAGCTTCAGCCGGTCCGCGCGGAAGATGCCGTAGGGAACCGGGAAATCCGCGAGACTCACGGCCTGCTTCCAGTGCGTTTCCGTCATCTTCCAGTCGAAAATCTGCCGCCGGTACAGAATTCCTTCCCTCACGCCGGCAAAGAAGACCGCGTTCGCGTGCAGCAGCGTCCCGTCGTATTCGCGGATGACATACTGCTGGGATTCGATGGCGTCGGCCTCCGTACCGGGATGATGCACCGCGTCCTCCCACGGGAAATCCGTGTGATAGCAGAGTTTTCCGTAGTTCCGGATGCCGTGAAGGTCCGATGGATTCGTGAGCACCTTTCCGGAGCGCAGAATCGTTCCGCCGTTTGCCTTGTGATTCGAGAGCACGATTCCCGGGCCTGGAAGCACGGTTTCCCGCAGCTCCTTCTCCTTCATCTCTTCCCAGAAGCCGTTGTTTTCCCGCGCGGTCCAGAAGGGATGATCTTCGGGAAGCGTAAGGCAGAGGAAGGCCTTTCCCATCCAGTAGACGGACTCCGCGCAGGAATAGCCCTGCACGAGCGGCTTGAACTGCCCGTAGAAGCCGAGCGTCGGCACGCCCTCGTACAGGAAGTCCTCCCTTTCGTAGAACTGCTTCAAGGCGCCGGAGCAGATTCTTCTCGCAAATCCCGGGTCTGCCGCCGGATGCCCGCAGACGAAATTCGCGTCGAGCGGACTTGTCGCGGCGTTCCGGTAAATGCAGCTCCGCCCCCACATGTTGACAAAGGCATTTTCACCGAACATGGCGGGATAGCTTTTCATCAGTTCATTGCTGATCGCTTCATAGCGCGCCGCGGCCGAGGGCATCTTCCGCCGTCCGTACCAGGACGCGAAGATCGGCCCGTAGACGTTGAAGGCCCAGCAGGAATAATAATCGAAGGCGTGCCCGTCCCGGTACCAGCCGTCGCCGGCGCTGTCGTTCAGCGTTGCCTGCACATGGTCTGCGAGCACCTCCTCATCGATCGGATAGCCGTGAAGCTCCAGGAAAGCGAGGTCCAGCATATTGAACATCCGCCAGTTCTGGGGAACGGTCGGCGCATGCGCGTAGGAGGAAAGAAAGGCGGCGATCCGGTCCTGTTCTGCCCGGGAAAGCCGGTTCCAGAGCTCCTCCTCGCAGTTCATGAGGCCGATCACGAGGCCGCAGGTTTCGACGGTCTGCTGGAAGGCCTGGAAGGGATCGGAGGAGCCGGAAATCCGCGCGTTATCCTCGTAGAAGCCCGCAAAGAGCGGATCCCCGGGCGTAACGATATGCAGGATCTGCGCCCTGTAATAGTCCCGGACCGGGATGCCCTGAAGCACCAGTTCCGGCTCTTCATGGATCAGGACTGAGCCAAAGAAGAAGGAGCGCGCGAGTCCTTCAAAGACCTCCGCTTTTCTTTGAATCTCCTGCCTTTCCGGCGGGTCGGAAAGATGCGGATAGGTCACTTCCGTATCCTGCCGCGGCATGACGACCGGAGAGTCCGGGGAAGCGAGATTCCGGAACATGTTCTCCAGAATGTACTTCCCCGCTTCCACCCAGGTTTCCCTGGTATACCCCGTATACGGACTCCGCTCAAAATCCAGGATTTTCGGTTCAAAACGACTCATTCAAAAACATTTTCCTTTCCGCTGTCCTTCTTCTTCAATATCGGACGACTCCGTATGGATCTAAGTATAATCGAATCCCGGAAGAAATACAAGAAAAACCCGGGCCTTCGAGGGGATCTTTTGGAGGCCCCGCGCAATTACCGCTTGCTTGACAGAGGGAGGTGCCCCTGCTATCATATCGGTATGGGGGATCATGCCCCGAAAGAGCCATTTTGGAAGGAGGAGGCAGGGAATATGACGGAAGAAATCATCCCAAAAGAAGAGCCGCCGAAAAAGGGCCTGAAGAAAGCGGTCGCCGGCACCGCCGCGGGACTTGCGGCCGCGAGTCTCGTTGTCGGAAGCATTTTCTCGAATCCGTCGGAAATCATGGCGCAGGTGAATCCGGATAAGGAACAGCCGGTCGTGATCGTGCAGATGGACGCGAAGCCCGATGACGAAATCGAAGCCGAAGAAGAAGATACGGATGAAAAGAAAAAGGGGCTGAAAGAGATGCTCCGCCGCTTCGTACAGCGGCTTCCGGCCTGGGCGAAAGTTCTTTTTGTAATACCGATGTGGGCGCTCGGGTACGGTGTGATCGCGCTCCTTACCGCGCTTTTTGAGCCTGTCATCGCACCGGTCCTCGGGATCGTCCTCAAATGGCTCCTCGTCGCAGGGCTTCTTGCCGCCGCCTTCTTCCTGATCAAAAAAACGGTCGCACCGGACACGCCGCTCCGGGAAATCTTCAGCAAACGAAATCTCGCGCTGATCGCGGGTTCGGCCGCGCTCCTCGGTACCGGAGATTATTTCGCGAAGGCCTATGTCGAGCACTATGAGGTCTGGCGGAATATCCTGTGCTTTGCCGCGGGGCTCGTCATCCTCGGCATTTTCGGGCTTCGCAGTATGAAGAGGAAGAAAAAAGCGGTATAATATCACATACACAAAAGAATCCCGGAGGAAAACGCGAGCGTTTTCCCCCGGGATTCTTTTGTGTATGTGCTGACCCTTATTTTACGATTTTAATTTTTCCAAAGAACCAGGGCATATGATACATCTGACCCTTGATGGACTTGATGATGCCCTGAATCATCATGACGATGCAGAATACACCGACGACGGCGCCGACGATCCAGCCGACGATCGGAATCACCGCGACAATCGCGCTGCCGGCACTGAAGATCAGAAGAACCAGGCCGTTATTCACATGATGACGCAGCCAGGGTTTATCCTTGAAGGCAAACATCGGGAAGAAGAGGTACGGCCCAAGATAGCACAGAAGCGCCATCGCCCGGGTTACCAGCTTGCGCTGCAGCGGGGTGAAGGAAACTTCATCATCTTCCGCCCGGTATTCCGGTTCCGGAGCAGGCTGAGGAACAGGCTGAACCGGCGGTGTGACAGGCTGCTGATAGACCGGCTGCTGTACAGGCTGCTGTGCCTGCGGCTCCGGAGCTTGTGCAGCGGACTTCGGTTCCATTTCAATGACATTGCCGCAAACAGGGCAGAATTTTGCGCCGTCCGCGATCTGACTACCACATTTTACACAGAACATAGGATCACCTCGCTAATTCAATAATATACATATTTTACCACATTCTTCAGATTTGTAAAGATATAATCCTGCTATTCACAGAATATTCGTATTTGTTCAGCACCTCGGATAAAATTGCGAAGCATTTTTGCCGGCGCCCCGCCATTAAAATCTTATATATAAGCGCTTACACGGTCACGCCGGTCTTCCACACGGCGATTTCCTGATATCCGGCGCTCTCCGTCTTCGCCTTCTCTCCGGAGGCCGTCCGGAGGATCAGCAAGAAGAGTTCCTCCGCGAGCGCCTCCTTCTCTTCTCCTGAGAGAATCCGGCCGGCGTCAAAATCCATCCAGTGCCCCTTCTTCTCGAAAAGGGCCGTATTTGTGGCGATTTTCAGCGTCGGCACCGCTGCGCCGAAGGGCGTCCCTCGTCCGGTGGAAAACAGGATGAGCTGCGCGCTGGAGAGCACCAGCGCCGTGGAGGATACGAGATCGTTCCCCGGGGCTTCAAGAAGATTCAGCCCGCGGGTTTTCAGCGTTTCGGTATACCGAAGGACGTCCGAAACGCATGCGTGCCCCGCCTTCTCCGTGCAGCCGAGCGATTTATCCTCCAGCGTGGAGATTCCGCCCTCCTTGTTGCCGGGAGAGGGATTCTCATAGACCGGCTGATCGTGACGGATGAAGTATTCCTTGAAGCCGTTGATGAGCGCGACGGTTTTGTCGAAAACCTCCCGGCTCGCCGCGCGGTTCATGAGGATCGTTTCCGCGCCGAACATTTCCGGAACCTCCGTCAGAATGCAGGAGGCGCCGCTTTCGATCAGCCGGTCGGAAACCGCTCCGATCAAAGGGTTCGCGGTAATTCCGGACAGTCCGTCCGAGCCGCCGCACTTGAGTCCGACGACGAGCTTCGACAATGGGATTTCCTGCCGCTCTTCCTTTACGGCTCTTCTGAAAAGCGCCGTGACAAGCGCTGCGCCTTCCTCGGTTTCGTCCTTACAGTCCTGAGCGTTCAGGCTGAGAAGCCGCCCGGAGGAGGAGGCCCCGGATTCCACCAGATAAGGCTGCAGCACCTTCAGGTTCGAATTCTCGCAGCCGAGCCCGAGAAGCAGCACGCCGCCCGCATTCGGATGGGCGGCCAGCGCGGCGATGGCCTTCCGGAAGTTTTCCTGATCCTCCCCGGTCTGCGAGCAGCCGTAAGGATGGCGGAAGCTCAGAATCCGCACCTCGCCCTCGGGGTCATACGCTTCTCCGAGCGTCCGGATCGCCAGGTCCCGGATCAGCTCCGCCGTTCGGTTCACACAGCCGACCGTCGGAAGAATCCAGATATCGTTCCGGATTCCGGCGCGTCCGTCCGCGCGTTTGAAACCGGAAAAGCTCCCGGCTGGCGCTGAGGCGCCTTCACGCCGGGATTCGTCGCCTTTTTCGCTCTCTTCCGAACCCGTTTCAGGGCAGTACTCATACTCCAGCGTGCCGGAAAGCGCGGTCCGAAGATTTTCGGTATGCACGTGCGCGCCTTTCGGAATCGCACGGGAGGCCGTCCCGATCGGATAGCCGTATTTGATGACCGGCGCGCCTTTTGGAATGTCCGTCAGCGCGAACTTGTGCCCCATGGGGATCGTATCCGTATTCAGGGCTTCTCCCGGGAGGAGCTTTGTAAGCGCCACGGCGACATTGTCTTTTTCATTGATCTTCAGGAATTTCATAACAGTCTCCGGAGCGTTTCCCGCATGCCGAGGCTGCGGATGCTTTCCAGCTGCTCTTCAATTTCCGGAAGCAGGAAGGAAAGATCCGTCTCCCAGACCGGAGCCGATAGGATTTCCGGAAGGGAGGCCTCTTTCAGAAGCTTTACGGATTCCTCGCTGTCCTCCGGCTCGTCCTGCCGGTAAAAGGCAATCAGCGACGCGAGGGAGAGCGAAAGCCCCTTCGGGATCGTTCCAAACTGCTCCCGGTACTCAAGAACCGTCGGCAGGACGCGCGCATTCCACTTGCTGACAGAATTCAGCGCGATCGAGCGGAAGCGGTGCCGGATAAAGGGATTCCGGAAGCGCTCGAGAACCGAGGCCGCAAAGGCGCGGTTGTCCTCCGTTTCTCCGATCACCGGCAGGATTTCCTCAAAGAGGCACTTCTTTAAGAAGGCCAGCGCGGTTTCATCCTCCATCGCTTCCCCCACGGTTTCGATGCCCATGAGGAGCGCCGCCGCAACGAGAGAGGTATGCGCGCCGTTTAAGATCCTTACCTTCCGCTTCTTATAGGGCGTGACGTCCGCGGTCCAGATGACCGGAAGTCCGGCCGCCTGAAGCGGGAACTCCGCCTCGAAATCGCCCTCGATCACCCAGAGTCCGAAGGGCTCCGCCGTATCGATCAGCCGGTCCTCCCAGCCGATTTCACGCTGCAGCGTTTCCGCCTCTTCCGCGGGGTATCCCGGCGTGATCCGGTCGACGAGCGTATTCACGAAACGGTTTTCCGACAGCATCCAGCGATCGAAGTCTTCTCCGAGCGCCCAGTCCCGCGCGTACTTCAGGCAGCACTCCCGAAGCGCGTCGCCGTTGTGATCGATCAGCTCACAGGAAAGAATGATGAAGCCCGGAAGTCCGAGCTCGTACCGCCTGTAGAGAAGCTGCACGAGTTTCGCGGGAAAGGAAGCTGCCGGCCGGTCGGAAAAAGCTTCCGTCCCGCGGTATTCAATCCCGGCTTCCGTGGTATTGCTGATGACGAAGCGGTAGTCCGGGTTTTCCGCAAGCCTTAAGTACGCGTCGAAGTCCTCATAGGGATTGACGCCGCCCGAAATGCAGCGGATCTCCCGCCGGTCGTTTACGGTCTTCCCGTCCTCGATCCCCCGAAGGATCAGATTGTAGCGGCAGTCCTGCCGGAGAAGATCCGCAAGGCGTCCCAAGGGAATCGGCTGGACGACGGTAACGAGGCCGTCATACAGCTCCTTTTCATTCATAATATCGATAAAACAGTCGGCAAACGCTCGTAAAAAGCCGCCTTCTCCGAACTGGATCACACCTTCCTTCATAAAAACCGCTTTCATGAACTTGAACTTCTTGAAGAGAGGAGGCTTTTCATGCAAAGCCTCCCCCAGGGTTTCAGGTTTCTATCTCTCTGACAGAATCTTTAAGAGCGTCAGATCTCCGGAATCTCGATCTCGATCTCGTGACCGATCGCGTTCGACTTCAGGATGCCGTCGAGAATCGCCTGATTGTAAATAATCTGAGAAGACGGAACCGGAGCTGCGCCGCCGTTCTTCACCGCGTTCACGAAGGAACGCAGCTTATGATAGAACAGGCCTTCTTCCGGGCTTTTAAGCATCGGAATCTCCGTGCAGACGCCTTCTCCCGCGACGTCGTGGTAAATCTTCATCGGGCCGCCGATTGAGCCGTTCCAGCATTCCGTGGACGGAACGCGAAGAGAGCCCTTCGTGCCCATGAAAATCGTGTCGCCGGGGGTGTCAAGATGCATATCCCAGGCAATACGGAAGTCCAGGATGATGCCGCCCTCGAGACGGACAAAGGCCGCCGCGAAATCGTCGACGCTGAAGAGATCCGCGTACTCCGCGGGATAGCCCTTCGCGGTGAAGGTCTTCGGGTTCTTGCCGAAGAAATCGCTGCAGTAGCCGGTGACGGTCAGGGGCTTCGGATAACCGATGCCGTTCAGGACCATGTCGAGCGAGTAGCAGCCGATATCGCCGAGAGCGCCGAGGCCCGCGGTCTTATCCTCGATGAAGGTGGTGCCGAAGGGGGTCGGGATGCCCTTTCTTCTGCCGCCGCCGGTCTGGATGTAATAAATCTGGCCGAGCTCGCCGGACTCGATGATCTTCTTGATCATCTGCATGTTCGGATCGAGTCTGGGCTGGAAACCGATGGAAAGCACCTTGCCGCTCTTCTTCTCCGCGCGGCAGATGTCGATCGCTTCCTCCAGCGTCACGCACATCGGCTTCTCCAGCATGACGTTGACGCCGTGCTCCAGCGCGTAGATCGCGCACGGTGCGTGCTGACGGTTGTAGGTGCAGATGCTGACCGCATCGATATTGTCCTTCTCCGCGTCGATCAGCGCCTGATCGCTCGGATAGAAACGCACGCCCTGAACGCCCATCTTTTCCATGAACGCTTCGGCCTTGCCGGGAATCAGATCCGCCGCGCAGACGATTTCCACGTCGGGCATCTTCTTGTATTCCTGTACATGCGCCTCTGCGATCCAGCCGGTTCCGATGATACCGACACGAACCTTCTTCGTCGCGTCAATCACTTCTTCCGTGGATGCATTGCCCTTGAATGCATCCAGATCGCCCTGTTTTGCCATTCTTTAAAGCCTCCTCTTGGTTATCTGTATGGATCGGAGCGTTTTTTTACACCACCGCGCCCCGTTTCATTCTTTAAATCTGGTGTCTGACCACCCGGTATTCATCGCCGTCCACATAGTAGGGGCAGCCCTTGTATCCGCTCGAACACATCCTTCCGTAGTCGTCCTCGTCCATGTCCACCGAGCAGTAATACGCCTCGTCGTCCTCGTCGTATTCGAGATAGGCGCAGGTATCGCAGCTTCCAGCCATCTTTTTACCTCTTGCCGATTTCGGTATCGGCTTCCGTCAGGACGCTGTGATCCTTGATATAGTCGATAATCGTGTCAAGCTCCGTGAACGCGAGGCCCACATACGTGTCCGCCGCGCCGTAATAGACGGCGATCTTTCCGGTCGCGGGATCGTGAATCGTCGCGCAGGGGAAGCAGACGTTCGGAACGAAGCCGCGCTCTTCATACCAGTCTTCCGGCGTCAGGAGCCAGGTCGAGCAGCGGTACTTGACGATGGACGGATTGTCGATGTCGAGAATCGCGCCGCCGATCGAATAGACGTAGCCGTTGCAGGTGCCGGAAACGCCGTGATAGAACAGAAGCCAGCCTTCCGAGGTCTCAATCGGAGCCGCGCCGCCGCCGATCTTCAGGGATTCCCACCATTCGGAGCCCTTGCCCATCACATGACGGTGCCTGCCCCAGTAGGTCATATCCGGAGACTCGCTGAGGAAAATATCGCCGAACGGCGTATGGCCGGAATCCGAGGGCCGGGACAGCATGACAAAGTTCCCGTTGATTTTCCGCGGGAACAGCACCGCGTTCCGGTTATAGGGGATGAAAGGATTCTCCAGCCGCGTAAAGGTCTTGAAGTCGGTCGTCTTCGCCATGCCGATGGACGCGCCGTAGAAGTCCTGACACCAGATGATATAGTAGGTGTCCTCCACCTTCACGAGCCGCGGGTCATAGGCGTACTTCGGCAGGAAAGGCTTTCCCTCATCATCGACAAAGGGAATCTTCTCGCTGTCAATGTCCCAGTGAATCGCGTCCTTCGAGCGTCCGAGATAGATCATCGGGATGCCGTCCGTCTGCTCGCCGCGGAATACGCCGATAAACTCTTTTCCATAGGGCATCACCGCGCTGTTGAAGATCCTCGCCACGCCGTCCACGGGATTCCGCTTCACGATCGGATTGTCATTGTACCTCCAGATCGGGTTGTTCTTCAGCCCCTCCGGTTTGTCCTGCCAGGGCATCGGCGCCTCGAGCGCCGGTGCAATCATCTGATACTTCATACCTGTACCGCTCCTTTCAGAATGTTTTATTATAAAAGCTCTTTCAAAGCCTCCACTTCCGAAATCTCCGTCGTCACGCTGCAGACGAACCGGTACACGCTGCTGCTTTCGCTGTACGGCCCCCAGTATCCGAAACCGATCTTTTCGGACAGCGCCTTCGCCTTTTCCTCCTCTATGACGACAAAGGTCTGGTTCGATCTCGTTTCCGGCGCGAGAACATAGCCCTTCGACACCAGGATTTCGCGGAGCCTTTTCGCGCAGGCCACCGCGTTTTTACTGAGCCTGACATACAGATTGTCCGTGAACAGCGTGTCGAACTGCAGCCCGAGAAGGAAGCCCTTCGCGAGCAGCGCGCCGTGCTGCTTCATGATCGAGAAGAAATGCTTCGGCGCCCCTCCCGGGAAAACCACGGCTTCGCCCATGAGCGCTCCCTGCTTCGTTCCGCCAATGTAGAAGGCGTCCGTGAGCGCCGCGATATCCGCGAGTTCCAGATCGTTTCCCTCCGTCGCGAGCGCGTATCCGAGCCTTGCGCCGTCGAGATACAGCTTCAGATCATAGCGGCTGCAGAGCTCCCGGATCTTCTGAAGCTCCGCCCTGCTGTACAGGGTACCATATTCCGTCGGCTGCGAGACATAGACCGCTCCCGGCCAGACCATGTGGTCATGCGTCGGCTCCGTGAGGAATTCCTCACAGAATTTCTGAAGCTCCGCCGCTTCAATTTTCCCGTCCTTTTCCGGGATTGCAAGTACCTTATGTCCGAGGAGCTCCACCGCGCCGGCCTCGTGGGCATTGATATGGCCGGTCTTCGCCGCGATCACGCCCTCGGCTTTCCCGAGGATCGCGTCGAGCACGGTCGCATTCGTCTGGGTTCCGCCGACCAGGAAATAAATCGCCGCCTCCGGGCAGGAAATGGCTTCCCGGATCTTCTCCTTCGCGCGCTCCGAATACGGATCTTCGCCGTAGCCGTCCGTCTTTTCACGCCCGAAGGCTCTCAGCCTTTCCAGAATTTCCGGGCAGGCCGTCTCCGAATAATCGTTCACAAATGATAACATAGTTTCCTTTCTGTCCCGTCAACAAAGATGCCGGTGCGGATTCTTCTCTCCCGATCCGCCTTTGAAAATACTATACACCATTCCGCCGGATTTTGAAACTGTTTTTTAATATTAATTCGGCTCCGCATTCGAAAATCCGCGCATTTTTAAACGCAGAAGATCGGATCAGTTAGTTGACAAAAGAAACGGCGGCGGATACAATAGAATCACAGACAGTACCTGCTAGGGCAGGAGAAAGAGGTGACATATGGCATTAAAGGATCAGTGGAAAGAAACCGGCAAAGGCATGGGCGAAGCTTTCTCCGGACTCGGAAAGAATATCATCCGCACCGTCGCGGACGGCGTGGAAAAAGCGACCGACTGGGCTCAGCCGAAGGAGGAGAAGGGCGATGAAAACACCGTCTTCAATGACGGTTCCTGGCGTGAAACCGGAAAGGACTTCGGCGAAGCCTTCTCCGGCCTCGGAAAGTCCATCATCAGCTCCGCGAAGGCCGGCAAGGAAAAGGCCGAGGACTGGGCGGAAGACCGGAAGGAGCAGGCGGAAGACGTGAAAGAAGCCGCTGAAGACAAGGCGGAGGACGTAAAGGAAGCCGTCTCCGACAAAATCGAAGATCTCGGAGAATAAGGGAAGCCGCATTCCTCCCGCAAACAGACAGCCGCGCCAAAAGGCGCGGCTGTCTGTTTCTTATAAACTATGTTCTTCTGAAAGGTGTTCTTTCAGCTTCTCAAAGGTTTCCTCCGAGAGATCGTGCTCGATCCTGCAGGCATCTTCCTCCGCGGTCTCCGGAGAAATGCCGATGGAAATGAAGAATCTTGTGAGCAGGCGGTGCCGCTCGCCGATCTTCTTCGCAATCTGCTCTCCCGTCTCCGTCAGCGTGATCATTCCGCTCTCATCGACCGCAATATACCCGTTTTCCCGGAGCTTCTTCATCGCCACGCTCACGCTCGGTTTCGAAAAGCCGAGCTCGTTCGCGACATCAATCGAACGGACATTGCCGTTCTTCTCCCGCAGGAAGAGAATGGATTCCAGATAATCTTCCGCTGATTTGTAAATATTCATGTGAATCTCCTTTTACCGGACGCTGAACAGGATATCCCCATAAGTCGGGAAGGGCCAGTACTTCCGCGCGGTGAAGCGCTCCGCCTCATCGCAGTAATTCCGGAGGGTCTGCATGCCGTAGAACACGCGGTCCCGGATCAGCATCGACTTCTCCATCACATCCGGAATCTCCCTGGAGCTTTCGACGGAATTCTCGAGCGCATCCGTGCTGTCCGAAATCGACTGCAGGAGCCCGGAGAGCTTTCCGGAAAGCTTCTTTTCGTAGTCGTTCGGGATGCCGACCATCTCCTTTTCCCGGGTGGAACGCGCAAGCTCGAGGGAAGCCGTCTCAATGGCCGGCAGGATTTCGCGCCGCACCATGTCGATCATCGTATTCGCCTCGATGACGATCGTCTTGCAGTAGTTGTCGAGCCGGATCTCCAGCCGCGAGCGGATTTCGCTCTCGGTATAGACGCCGACTGACTGGTACATCCGGACGTTCTTCTCATCCAGCATGTGCGGCAGCGCGTCCGGGGTCGTATCGTAGCGGCAGAGACCCCGCACTTCGGTGGCCTCGCGGATCCACTCCTCGCCGTAGCCGTTGCCGTTGAAAATGATGCGCTTATGCGCGCGGATCGTATCCCTGAGAAGAATATGAAGCTCGTGCTCGAAATTCTCCGCACCCTCGAGACGGTCGGCGAAAATCCGGAGCGTTTCCGCCACCGCGCTGTTCAGGACGATATTCGGGTTCGCGACCGAGTCGGAGGAGCCGACCGAACGGAATTCGAATTTGTTGCCGGTGAAGGCGAAGGGCGAGGTCCGGTTCCGGTCCGTCGTATCCCGGCGGAATTTCGGCAGAACCCGGATGCCGCCCGGGCGCATCGAATGCAGGATTTCCGAGGAATACGGCGAATCCGTCTCAATTGCTTCGATTACATGGGTGATCTCATCGCCGAGGAAGATGGAGATGATCGCGGGCGGCGCCTCCATCTGGCCGAGACGGTGATCGTTTCCGGCCTTCGCGACCGAGATTCTCAGGAGGTCCTGATAATCGTCCACCGCCTTGATGACGGCGGTCAGGAACAGCAGGAAGCGCACGTTTTCGTGGGGCGTCGAGCCCGGCGACAGCAGGTTCTCGCCCGTGTCGGTCGAAATGGACCAGTTGTTGTGCTTGCCGGAGCCGTTGACGCCCTTGAAGGGCTTCTCGTGCAGCAGGCACACCATGCCGTGGCGCTCCGCGACCGTCTTCAGGAGCTCCATCATGATCTGGTTGTGGTCCGTCGCGATGTTCGTCGTCGTATAGATCGGCGCAAGCTCGTGCTGGGCCGGGGCCGCTTCGTTGTGCTCGGTCTTCGCGAGGATGCCGAGCTTCCAGAGCTCATGGTCGAGCTCCCGCATGAAGGCCTCCACCCGGGGCTTGATCGAGCCCTCGTAGTGGTTGGACAGCTCCTGTCCCTTCGGCGGCTCGGCGCCGAACAGCGTCCGTCCGGTGTAGATAAGATCGCGGCGCTTCTCGTAAACCTCTCGGTCGATGAGGAAATATTCCTGCTCCGCGCCGACGGAGGAACGCACGCATTTCACTTCGTCGTTTCCAAACAGCTTCAGGATGCGCATCGCCTGCTTGTTCAGCGCTTCCATGGAGCGAAGGAGCGGCATTTTCATGTCGAGCGCTTCGCCCGAGTAGGCGCTGAAGGCCGTCGGAATATACAGGGTATTGCCTTTGATGAAGGCATAGGAGGTCGGGTCCCAGATCGTATAGCCGCGGGCTTCAAAGGTCGCCCGGAGGCCGCCCGAGGGGAAGGACGAAGCGTCCGATTCTCCCTTGATGAGCTCTTTTCCGGAGAACTCCATGATGACTCCGCCGTCCTCGGTCGGCGAGATAAAGCTGTCGTGCTTTTCCGCCGTAATGCCGGTCAGGGGCTGGAACCAGTGTGTAAAATGCGTCGCGCCGTGCGCTACCGCCCACTCCTTCATCGCTTCCGCCACGGCGTTCGCGCAGGAGACGTCCAGCTTCGCATTTTCGTCAATCGTCATACGCAGGGTGTGGTAAACTTCCGGTGTCAGCATGTCGCGCATCACGCGGTCGTCAAAAACCATACAGCCGAAAAAATCAGGGATCGTTTCCATGGGTGCACCTCTTCGGGATGTTCATTCTGTTTTATTATACAATACAAAGCCCTTATTGCCAACTGATTTTTTTCATCAAAGCGCCGCCGTGCTCCTTCAGCCATTTTTCGCGGAGGCGGTAGTCCGGCAGGACTTTCCCGACTTCCGCCCAGAAGCGCCTCGAATGGTTCATCTCCTTCCGGTGGCAGAGCTCATGCACGACGACGTAGCACTGCACCTCCTCCGGCGCGAGCGCGAGAAGGCAGTTGAAATTCAGGTTGCCCTTCGCCGAGCAGCTCCCCCAGCGCGATTTCAGGAGCTTGATGGAGATTTTTCCGTATGTCACGCCGACAAGCGGCGCGTATTCCCGGACAAATTCCGGAAGCCTCCTTGCGGCTTCTTCTGACAGCGCGCGGATTTCGTTCTCCGAAAGAACCTCCTCCCCGGAAGCCTCTTTTTCCTGCTTTTCCTGGCGTCTTATGGCCCGGCCGATCCATTCCTGCTTTTCCTTGATAAAGGACTCGATGACGCGCTCCGGCATGCGATAGGGGGCTCTCACGATAAGTTCGCCGTCCCGCACCTCAAGCGCGAGCGTTTTCCGGCCGCTCCGGATGATTTTATAGCTGATCATCATGGACTTCTTCTCCTGACGCCCTGAAGGCTCATCCTTCCTCCGGCCCGACCGGATTCCGGGTGCGTCCGCTTTCCGGCATCACATAATAGTGCCGCGCGATCCAGGTGGACATGCCGTCGAGCCCCGGATACACGATCCGCTCGCTGATATTGAAGCCGTCCAGAAGATCCCGAAGCTCCCAGCGGAGCCTTCCGGGAATGATATACTTCACACTGTTTTCGGTCTTCTCATTCAGGAAGGCCTCGAAGTCCTGAACCCCGCTCGGCACGACGGCGAAGAACGAATACTGGTTCACGATCCGCGCGTCCAGAGACGGCGGCTCGATCACGAGGACCGCCTGGTCCTGCATGTCCCGGTCATAGCTCTCCGGTGTCTCTCCCATCCGATCCAGCATGTCAATCGTGAAGATCGTGGAATTGTTGTTTTCCCTGAGGACGCTCCGGTACTTTTCCGGAAGCAGACGGTGCAGCTCCGCCATGTCAAGCCGGAGCATCATGCAGTCGTGGCGGCCCATTTCATCGAGATTGCTCTCCGTGACGGCGAAATTCAGGGCGATCAGCGCCGAGTGCGTGAAGTCCAGAAGCCGCGTCGGAAGGCCGTGATGCTGTCCGAGAATCATCTGCCGCCAGACCGACTGACCGATCGACGCATCCTCCAGCACCGCGTACTTTGCGAAATTCTTCAGGATCAGCGGCTCGAGCATCTGCTTCAGATCCCGGCAGTTCCGGTACAGGCTGGTCTCCAGATGAAAGGAGCTGTCGGACATCCCGCGGTAGATATACTGGTCGCGGTAGCGTCCGAGGTCTTCCCGAAAGCCCTGCTGTCCGATGATTTCCATCAGTTCGGACACACTCGATATTTCAACGGTTTTTATCATACGGCTCCCTTCTTTTCAGTTGATGCGTTTATAACAAAACCGTAAGCCCCCATTCGAAATGCTTCGCATTTCTCATGACGGAGGTCAGAGAGGCTTCGCCTCTAGACCTCCGGAGATAAAATCGTCAATAATCAGTCTGGAACGCAAGCGTTCCATCCGTGATTCTTGACGGTTTTATCTGGGAGCTGAACAGTTACACAAAACCGGGGATTTACGAATGATCGAAACAACCATAAACCCCCGGTTTTTGACAATAAAAAAGAGCGCGAGACGGGAATCGAACCCGCGACCTTCTCCTTGGCAAGGAGACGTAGTACCACTCTACTACTCGCGCACAACACTGATATTATATACCAGTCATATTGAATTGTCAAGCACTTTTTTCAAATGCTTCGTGCCCAGGGTCGGAATCGAACCAACGACATAAGGATTTTCAGTCCTCCGCTCTACCAACTGAGCTACCGGGGCTTATCATGTTGTCTGCCGGCAAGACCGTGCCGGCGACCGGGATCGAACCGGTACGAGTATCACTACTCACGGGATTTTAAGTCCCGGGCGTCTGCCAGTTCCGCCACGCCGGCTGAGAATGAAATCGTCTTCATTCCATGTCAGGAGAAATGGGCGAAGGTGGATTCGAACCACCGAAGCAATTTGCAGCAGATTTACAGTCTGT
>CAMPAR010000046.1 GCA_946632055.1 uncultured Lachnospiraceae bacterium | reverse complement strand
AGCGTCCGTTACCGGGATCTTCCTTCAGAAGGAGCGGAGCATGACCGGATTTTCCATTCGGCTGTTATGATCGGAGACACCGACTATGCTGAAGGCGCCGGGCATTCCAAGAAAAAAGCCGAACAGAACGCAGCCTATTCGGCCATTACCGCGATAAGGGAACAGAAAAAATGTATCTGAAAAGCATTGAAGTCCAGGGCTTCAAATCTTTTGCCAATAAAATACGCTTTGATTTCCACAACGGGATCACCGGCATTGTCGGCCCGAACGGCTCCGGAAAAAGCAACGTAGCCGATGCGGTACGCTGGGTTTTCGGCGAGCAGAGCGCAAAGCAGCTTCGCGGAAGCTCGATGCAGGACGTCATTTTTGCCGGAACGCAGCTCCGTAAGCCGCAGAGCTATGCCTCGGTCTCGATCACGCTGGACAATTCGGACCGTGCGCTCGGCGTGGATTATGACGATGTGACCGTGACGCGCCGCGTCTACCGTTCCGGGGAAAGCGAATATATCCTGAACAATAACCAGTGCCGCCTGCGTGATATCCAGGAGCTCTTTTATGATACCGGTATCGGTAAGGACGGTTATTCCATCATCGGCCAGGGCCAGATTGATAAAATCCTGTCCGGCAAGGCGGAGGACCGCCGGGAGCTTTTTGATGAAGCGGCCGGAATTGTCAAATTCAAGAAGAGAAAAGCGGTTGCGCTGAAGAAACTGGAATCCGAGCGGGCGAGCATGCTGCGTCTCACGGATATCATGAGCGAGCTGGAGCGCCAGGTGGGACCGCTCGCGAGACAGAGCGAAACCGCCCAGCAGTATCTGAAGCTGCGGGACGAGCTGAAGAAATATGAGCTGAACGCCTTTATTCTGGACAACGCGATCTATCAGGAAGAGCTTGCGAAGATTACGGCCGGCCTGAGTAATATCGCATCGGAGCTTCAGGATAAGAACGCGGAGGAAGAGAAGCTCCGCACGGAGTATGCATCCCTTGACGAAGCGGTCCGGGAACTCGACGAAAAGATCGAAGCGCTGCACAACGAAATGCTCGGTTCCGGCTCTTCCAGAAACGAAATGGAAAACCAGATCGCGCGCTTTAACGCGGCGATCGATACCGAAAAGAACAATCAGGAGCATTCCGCGCGGAGAATCGACGAGATTCATGAAGAAATCAGCCGCCGGGAAGGCGAAATCGAATCCTCCGCTGCCGAGAAGAACCGTCTGTCTACATCGCTTTACGATATGGAAAACGGCCTCGCGGTGATTCGCCTTCGCATTTCAGAGCTCGAAGCCAAGGCCGGCACCTACCGGGACCTGGTGGAAAACGAGCAGGGAAAATACATCGATCTTCTGAACGAGAAGTCCGAAATCAACGGAAAGCTGGAGCACCTGTCGGCGCTGATTTCAGAATATGCGAAGAAGGACGCCGAGCTTCGGCAGGAAATGCAGTCGGTGGAGGAATCCGCGGCCGCGGTAATCCGGGAAATCGATGCCCGGGAAGCGGCGATGAGCAAGCAGGACGAAGAGTCCGCGATCCGGAAGAAAGAACTTGAGGAAGCGGAGGAACGCGTCGGCGAAGCGGAAGAGGACTACAAGAGCGCCCAGCGGGAGCAGTCTTCGTCGCTTGAAAAGCTTCAGATCCTGCGGAGCCGCTACGACGCTCTCCGGAATCTTGCCGAGCGCTACGAAGGCTACAACAACGCGGTCCGAAGACTCATGGACAGCCGGAAGAGCATTCCGGGGATCATCGGGGTCGTGGGCGACCTGTTCCAGGTGGATCCGAAGTATGAAACAGCGATCGAGACCGCGCTCGGCGGCGCGGTGCAGAATATCGTCACCCGCACGGAAGACAGCGCCAAGAAGGCCGTTGCCTACCTGAAAGAAAACAAGGCGGGACGCGCCACCTTCCTTCCGCTCGACGCGATCCGGCCGCACGGCAATGACCGCGAGCGGGAAGCCGTCCGGGAGCCCGGGATCATTGATACCGCCGACCGTCTGGTCAGCTGCGATCCCGAGTATGAAATCGTCGTGCGCTTCCTTCTTGAGCGCTACGTCGTGGCGGACAATATCGAAAACGCGCTGAAGGCCGCGCGCAAATACAAGCACGCCCTCCGGATCGTTACGCTGGACGGCGAGCTCCTGTCGATCGGCGGCGCGATTACCGGCGGCGCCTACCGGAATTCCTCCAACCTTCTCGGAAGAAACCAGGAGCTTGAGACGCTGGAAAAGAAGCTCTCGGAGAGTCGGAAGGCGGCGGATGAAGCCGCACGGGAAGTCAACCGGAAGCGTCAGATCTATGAAAGCGAGACGCTGGAGCTCGAGGATATTCAGTCTGAAATCCACGAGATGGAGGTGGAGGCCGCTGCGGAACGCGCCGGTCTTGACAGCAAGCGGCGCGAGCTTTCGGCCCTGACGCTTGAAAAGAAAGAGCTTCTGACCCGGATTTCCGAAAATACGGCCGACGAAGCCAAAGCCTCCGGAGAAAAAGCCGCCATCGAAGAAGCGGCAAAGCACATCGAGGATCTTGGCAGCGCCTCCACGGACAGCACCTCCGAAACGAAGGCGCTCCTGCAGGAGGTGCAGGACGAGCTTGACGGAAGCCGGAAATCCGCGGAGGAAATGAATCTCAAGATTTCCGAGGTCAATCAGAAGGAGCAGTTCCTGGACGAGACCGCAGCGCGGCTTTCCGAGGAAATCCGGAAGCTGAAAGAAGACGAGCGGCGGCTCGCGCAGGAAAACGCCGAGGCCAAGGAACGTGTGACGACTTACGAAGAGGAAATCGGCAAAATCCGCGTCGAGATGGAAGAAGCCGATGCCGGCCTTTCGAAGCTGGACGAAGAGTATCAGAGCCTCGGAAAAATCAGGGAAGAGAAGCAGAAGAGCCAGCACGCTTATTTTGAAAAGCGGGATGCGCTTTCAAACGATATTACGGTCCTGACCCGGGAACAGCTTCGGCTGGAGTCCCAGCAGGAAAAGATCGAGGAAAAGCTGGATGCCGAGACCTCGCATCTGTGGACCGAGTACGAGATCAGCCCTTCGGAGGCTGTGAACTACAGGGACGAAAGCCTGACGAACGCGGGCTCCGTGCGCCGCAAGGCGGGGGAACTTCGGAGCGCGATCCGCGGACTCGGAAACATCAACGTCAACGCGATCGAGCAGTACAAGGAGGTCTCCGAGCGCTACGAATTCATGAAATCCCAGTATGAGGATCTTGAGAAGGCGGAAGCGGATCTCGCCTCCATCGTTCAGGATCTCGACGAGGGCATGCGTAAACAGTTTACGGAAAAATTCGCTGAAATCGCCCGTGAATTTGACAAGGTCTTCAAGGAGCTTTTCGGCGGCGGACAAGGCTCGATCGAGCTGCAGCCGGACGTCGATATCATCGACGCCGATATTTCGGTAATTTCACAGCCTCCCGGGAAAAAGCTTCAGAACATGATGCAGCTTTCCGGCGGCGAGAAGGCGCTGACGGCCATCGCGCTGATCTTCGCGATTCAGAACCTGAAGCCGTCGCCCTTCTGTCTGCTGGACGAAATCGAGGCGGCACTTGATGAATCGAATGTCGGCCGCTTTACGGGATATCTGAAAAAGCTGACGCAGAACACCCAGTTTATCGTCATTACCCACAGACGCGGCACGATGGTGGCCGCCGACCGCCTCTACGGCATCACGATGCAGGAGAAGGGCGTATCGGCGCTCGTGAGCGTGAGTCTTGTGGATAAGGATCTGGAAAATTAACTTGCAACAGGAACAGGTGAAAAGATGGCAGAGGAAAAAAGAGGGTTTTTCAAAAAACTTCTGAGCGGCCTTCAGAAGACGCGTGACAATATCGTCTCGGGAATCGAGAGCGTCTTCATGGGCGTGACGACAATCGACGACGATTTTTACGATGAACTGGAGGAGGCGCTGATCCTCGGGGATCTCGGCGCCGGCGCTTCGGAGGAAGTGATCGAACGGCTCCGCGAGGAAGTGGAAAAACAGCACATCATGCATCCCGCGGACTGCCGGGAAACGTTGATCGAGATCCTGAAGGATATGGTGGCAGTGCCCGAAGACGCCTATGATTTTGAAAAGCGGCAGTCCGTCGTTCTCGTCGTCGGCGTCAACGGCGTCGGAAAGACCACAACCATCGGAAAGCTCGCGGCCAAATACCGCCGGGACGGGAAGCGCGTCATCATGGCCGCTGCCGATACCTTCCGCGCGGCGGCGATCGAGCAGCTGACCGAGTGGGCGAACCGCTCCGGGGTTTATATCATCGCGCAGAGCGAGGGCTCGGACCCCTCTGCTGTGGTTTACGACGCGGTGACGGCCGCGAAATCCCGCGGCACGGACATCCTGATCTGCGATACGGCCGGACGTCTGCACAACAAGAAAAACCTGATGGAAGAGCTGAAGAAGATGAACCGCATCATTGACCGGGAATGGCCGGAGGCATGCAAGGAAACGCTGCTCGTGCTGGATGCGACCACCGGACAGAACGCGATCAATCAGGCGAGAGAATTCATGAACGCTGCGGATGTCACAGGCATCGTACTGACCAAGATGGACGGAACCGCGAAGGGCGGTATGGCGATTTCCGTGCGCCGCGAGCTGGGAATTCCGGTGAAATACATTGGCGTCGGCGAGCAGATCGACGATCTCGAGCGCTTTGACAGCGAGGAATTTATCAGCGCGCTGTTCAGCGAAATGGAAGGATAACAGGGAGAACTCATGGACAGAAGCTTTCAGGAGGTGTTCCCGGGACTGCACGGCGACCGTGAGGTTCAGGGACTGCTTCCTTTGATGGATGTTTCATCAATCCGATACAGCAGAGATAAAAAATCTCTGCTGATTTTCACGCGCGTGAAAAGACTGGTCGGAAGAGAGCTTCTGGATCGTGTGGAAAAACTTCTCGATAAACAGGTGCTTCAGGACTACGGAAACGAGCTGCATTCCCGGATCTGCGAGGAATACATTCTTCCCGACTCCTATCGGCTCGCGGACGTCATTTCGGAATATAAGGATACCCTGTTAAAGGAAGCCGCCTCCGGAAGCCCCATATCGGAGCGCCTTCTGAAGCGGTCCGCGATCGAGGTGGACGAGGAAAGCCTGACGCTGACGGTGGACGATTACCCGATCGCGCACAGCCTGGAACGCGGCTGGACGGAACGGATCATCCGGATCCTTGCCGAGCGCTTCCTTCGGGACGCGAGTGTGCGGATTGCCTACCGGAAGCCGAAGGAGCATGTCTTCCTGATTGACGACGGAACGGCAAACGAGCCGGTAAACGCCGCGGCGGAAGAGAAGAACGAAAGCGTTTCTGCGGCTTCCGTCTCAGGTTCCGCTAATACCGCGGCTCCCGACAGGTCGCCCGAAAGCTCCGGCGCCGATGCGAAGAAGAACCCCGCGCCGAAAAAACCGCGCAGCGTGAAAAAGGATTCCGAAGCCGCGGCTTCTCCCTGCGCCGCGAAGAAGGAACTGAACCGCGCACAGTCCGGCAAACAGACGGGTTCCGTGAAAGCGCCGAAGCCGGTCGTCTACTCCGATGATCCCGACGTGATCTACGGCCGGAAGTTCACCGATGAAGTCCGAAGAATCGCCTCCTATGACGCTTCCGAGGAAGGCAGCATGGTGATTGCCGGCGATATCATGGAATCCGAGATGCGGGAGCTGAAGAGCAAAACGAGGTGCCTCATCACGCTTTCCGTTACGGATTACACGGATTCGATCAGCATTAAGCTTTTCGTGCCCTCGGAGCAGGCGGAAGAGATCTTCGGAAAGCTGAAAAAAGGCACGATCAAGGTCAAGGGAAACGCCGAGTACGATTCCTTCGACCGGGAAATCGGCATCCTTCATGTGCAGGGCATCATGAAGAGCAACGCCGTCTTTGAGGAAAAGCGCGAGGATCACGCGACCGTCAAGCGGGTCGAGCTGCATCTTCACACGAAGGCCTCGGAAAACGACGCGGTCACGGACGTTACGGATATGATCGCCGCGGCGAAGCATTTCGGCCACAAGGCCATGGCGGTGACGGACCACGGCTGCGTCTATGCCTTTACCGACGCCTTCCACGCGGTCGGAAAAGACGATTTTAAGGTCATCTACGGCATGGAAGGGTATCTGGTCGACGATATTCAGAGAAACGTCGTAAACCCGCAAAATACGCCTTTATCGGCGCCCTGTGTGGTATTTGACCTCGAGACCACCGGTCTTTCTCCGGTGCGGAACAAAATTATCGAGATCGGCGCGGTGAAAGTGGAAGGCGGAAAGGTCGTCGACCGCTTCTCCACCTTTGTCGATCCCGAGGTGCCGATTCCCTTCCGGATCGAATCGCTGACCAGTATCAACGATTCCATGGTGAAGGGCGCCCCGAAGGAAAAAGAGGCGCTTGAAGCCCTGATGAAGTTCTCGGAAGGCTGCTACCTTGTGGCGCACAACGCCGAATTCGACATCAGCTTCGTGAATGAGGGGCTGAAGAGGATCGGCTATTCCCATGAACCTTTTACCTACGCGGATACGCTCGGCATCAGCCGGGTGCTGCTTCCGCAGCTCTCCAGATACGGCCTCGATCCGGTCGCGAAGGAGCTCGACGTGGTGCTCGAGCACCATCACCGCGCCGTCGACGACGCGGAGTGCACGGCCTTCATCTGGCTGAAGCTGCAGAGCCGTCTGGAGGCGCGGAACCTTCATACGCTTCAGGAGGTGCATGACGCCGTCACGCCGGACGAGAACGCGATCAAGAAAATGCGGACGAACCATGTGATTTTGCTTGCCGCGAATGAAACCGGACGGATCAATCTGTACCATCTCGTCTCGGAATCCTCGCTGAAATATTTCCGCCGGCGTCCGAGAATTCCGAAGTCCCTGCTGCAGAAATACCGGGAGGGCCTGATCATCGGCTCGGCCTGCTCCGCGGGAGAGCTGTTCGAGGCGGTCCTCGAGGGCAAGCAGGACGAGGAAATCGCGCGTATCGTCAACTTTTATGATTATCTCGAGATCCAGCCGATCGGAAACAACCGTTATCTGATCGCCGAGGATAACGACGTCCGAAGCGACGAGGATTTGAAGGAACTGAACCGAAGAATCGTGCGGCTCGGCGAGCAGTACCAGAAGCCGGTCTGCGCGACCTGCGACGCGCATTTCCTGGATCCGGAGGACAGCATTTACCGCCAGATTCTGCAGGCGGGCTGCGGGTATAAGGAAACCGAGGACCAGCCGCCGCTGTATTTCAGGACGACAGAGGAGATGCTGGCCGAATTCGACTATCTCGGCGCGGATAAGGCCTATGAGGTCGTCGTGACGAACACCAATCTGATCGCCGACAGGATCGAAAGGATCGCGCCGGTGCGCCCGGACAAGTGTCCGCCGGTCATCGAGAACTCGGACGAGGATCTTCGGACGGCCTGCTACAAGAAGGCGCGGGAGCTCTACGGAGATCCGCTGCCGGAAATTGTGGAAAAGAGACTCGAGCGCGAGCTTCGGGCCATTATTTCCAACGGCTACGCGGTCATGTACATGATCGCCCAGAAGCTCGTTCAGAAGTCCGTAAACGACGGATATCTGGTCGGCTCCCGGGGCTCCGTCGGCTCGTCCCTCGCGGCTACGATGTCCGGCATCACGGAGGTGAACGCGCTTCCGCCGCATTACCGCTGTCCCTCCTGCCGCTACAGCGACTTTGACTCAGAGCTTGTAAAGAAATACTCCGACAATACCGGCGCCGACATGCCGGACTGCAACTGTCCGAAATGCGGCGCAAAGATGGTGAAGGACGGCTTCAACATCCCCTTTGAAACCTTCATGGGCTTCAAGGGCAACAAGGAGCCGGATATCGACCTGAACTTCTCGGGAGAATATCAAGCGAAAGCGCATGCCTACACCGAGGTGATTTTCGGCAAGGGCCAGACCTTCAAGGCCGGGACGATCGGTACGGTGGCGGAGAAGACGGCCATCGGCTATGTGCTGCATTACTGCGAGGAAAACGCCATCCAGAAGAGAAGATGCGAGATCAAGCGGATCGCGCACCATCTCGAGGGCGTCCGGCGCACCTCCGGCCAGCATCCGGGCGGAATTATCGTGCTTCCCTTTGGGGAGGACATCAATTCCTTCACGCCCGTGCAGCACCCGGCAAATGATGAGAACACGAGCATCATCACCACGCACTTTGATTATCACTCCATCGACTCGAACCTCCTGAAGCTCGACATCCTCGGACACGATGATCCGACCATGATCCGGATGCTGCAGGATCTGACGGGGCGTGATCCGCGGGAATTCCCGCTGTCCACCCCGGAAGTCATGAGCCTTTTCAAGGATACCTCGGCGCTCGGCGTGACGCCGGAAGAGATCCGCGGCTGCCCGATGGGGGCGCTCGGCCTTCCGGAGTTCGGCACCGACAACGCCATTAACATGCTGCTCGAAACCAAGCCGCAGTATGTTTCGGATCTGATCCGGATTTCCGGACTCGCCCACGGCACCAACGTCTGGCACGGAAACGCGCAGACCCTGATCGAAGAAGGAAAATGCACCATCGCGACGGCGGTCTGCACACGAGACGACATCATGGTCTATCTGATTGACCGGGGCATTGAAAACGAACGCGCCTTCAAAATCATGGAGGATGTCCGAAAAGGGCGGGTCGCGAAGAAGAAGAGCGACAACTGGGCAGAGTGGAAAGAGGATATGATGCAGCATGGTGTGCCGGACTGGTATATCTGGTCCTGCGAGCACATCGAGTATATGTTCCCGAAGGCCCACGCGGCGGCCTATGTCATGATGGCGCTGAGAATTGCCTACTGCAAGGTCTTTTATCCGCTTGCCTACTACTGCGCCTATTTTTCGATCCGCGCCTCGGGCTTCAACTACGAGCTGATGTGTCTCGGAAAAGAAGAGCTGGAACGCAACATGGATGAATACGAGAAAAAGGAGAAGATGAGCGCGAAGGAAGAGGACGTTTACCGCGACATGCGGATCGTCCAGGAAATGTACGCCCGCGGCTTCTCCTTTACGCCGATTGATATTTATAAGGCGCAGTCGACGCGCTTTATGATCATGGACGACCGTCATCTGATGCCGTCCCTGACCTCCATCGACGGCATGGGCACGATCGCGGCGGATACCGTCGTGGAAGCCGTGAAGACCGGCCGGCCCTTCACCTCGCTCGATAATTTCCGGCAGAGGACGAAGGTCAGCCAGACACTCATCGACAAAATGCAGAAGCTGCACATCCTCGACGGACTTCCGGCGGACGATCAGTTCAGCCTCTTTGACCTTGGTGTGTAAGTGTTGAAATAAAATCAATTTTATAGTATAATCAGGAAAGAATCACAAGGAATTGAAAATCGCTGTATGCCAAAAAATCTGTCATTTGTAATTCCATGCTATAACGAAGTCGGCAATGTCGAAGCCATTTTCAGCGCGATTCACTCGGTGTTTGATCCGGAAGGGATCACGCTTGAGATCGTCATGGTGAACGACGGCTCCAAGGACGGAACCCGCGAAAAGCTGCGGGAGCTCTTTATGGCTCATCCGGACGGAAGCCTGAAGGTCGTGGACTTCTCCAGAAATTTCGGAAAGGAAGCGGCCATTTTCGCCGGACTTTCCCATGCTACTGGGGAGCGCGTGTGCATCATCGACGCGGATCTCCAGCAGCGGCCGGAGGTGGCGCTCTCCATGTACCGGATCCTCGATGAAAAGCCGGAATACGACTGCGTCGCCGCCTATCAGGATCAGCGGAAGGAAGGAAAGGTTCTGTCCTTCTTCAAGAACTGCTTTTACCGCCTGATCAACAGGATGTGCGATATCGACTTCATCCAGGGCGCTTCGGATTTCAGAATGTTCCGGCGCAATATGGCGGATGCGATTCTTTCGGTGAAAGAGTACCACCGATTCTCGAAAGGGATTTTTTCCTGGGTCGGGTTCGAGACCTTCTTCATGCCCTATGAAGTCCAGGAACGCGCTTCGGGCACGAGCAAATGGAACTTTTTCAAGCTTTTTGCCTACGCGATTGACGGCATCATCGGCTACTCCACGGTTCCCTTACGGATTTCCACCGTGCTCGGCGTGCTGCTGTCGATCTTTGCCGTCGTCTACATGATCGTTCTCGTGATCAAGACGCTGATTCTCGGCATCGACGTGCCGGGGTATGTGACGACGCTCGGATTCGTGCTGCTTCTTGGCGGCATTCAGCTCCTGATTCTCGGAATTCTCGGGGAATACATGGCCAGAGTTTATATTCAGGGCAAGGACCGCCCGATCTATATTGTAAAGGAAGTACTGGAAGGAACGGAAAATGACAGTTCAGCCGACGGAGAAAAATAAAAAGAATACTGCGGGAAAGGCTTCGTCCGGCTCCGGTACACGCCCGAGGACCCGGAACAGCGCTTCCGGGAGTACTGCGCAAAAAAACACGCAGAAGACCCGTCTGGAACGCGTGAATGAAGAGGAAATGGCGAGGAAGCGCCGCGTTCTTCTTGCGAAGGAAATCGCTTTTGTGGTCATTCTCGGGATTGCCGTACTGATCTTTGTCAGCAACTTCACAGATTCCCTGGCCTTCATCCACCGGATTTCCTATCAGGCTTTCGGCATCCTTTCCTACGTCTGGCCCTTTGTCATCGTCGTGTTTGCCTGGCTTCTTCTGTTTACGGAGATGAACGGTCATCTTCTGACCCGGCTCTTTTCCGTGCTGCTTTTCATGTTCGCGCTTTCGGGCATGTTCTCGCTCGCCATGGAAAATCCGGACGGCGGCCTTCTCGGGAAAGCGAATACCGCGCTGTTCTACAGCTGGCTGAACCGGATCGGCACCTATATCGTGGACGCCGTGATCCTTCTTGTCGCGGTCATCCTGTTTACCGGCTTCTCCCTGTCGCAGGCTGCGAAAAACATCAGCGGCCGCACGGAAGAGGAGAAGGCGCTGCGCTCCAGAGAAGCAGAACTTGAAAGGGAGAAGAAGGAGCTTCTTCGGAAGGAAGCGGCGAGAAAGCGGGAGGCGAAGGAACGCGCGAAAATCGACCGTCTGGAGCAGGAAAACGACGCGATCCGGGACCGTGCCAATCAGAAGCTTGACCAGGCGGAAAAGATCCGCGACCGCTTCCAGCCGGTCTACGGCATCGGGGATACCACGATCCGCGATACCGGCGCGCCTGTGAATACTTCCTTCGGGACGCAGGAGGACGCGCTGAAGAAGAACGAAAAGCTTTTCTCGAGTTACTCGAACAGCGGGAAAATTGCGCCCGAGACCAGACGGGAACCGGATCAAAAGAAGGAAAGCTTCATTCCGGACATTAAGATTCCGTCGGAATTCTTTGACAGCAAGCCCGATGAAGCCGTGAAGCCCGCCGAAAAGCCCGTCTCCAAACCGGAGCCTGTGAAGGAGCCGGAGGAGGAATTCATTCCCTATAAGCTTGACAAGGACGATGAATACGTCAAGACGGTCATTACGTCCACCGGCAAAATCATAACAACGGAAACGGAAGGGAATATCCTGGCTCACAAGGAAATCATCGAAGGAAATCCCGTGAGTACCTTCAAGCCCGTGTACGGAGACGATGAGGAAGATTTTGATGAAAACGATGATCTGACTCCGGCGGAAGCGGAGGAAAACCATCCGGCTTCTTCCGGCGCTGTGTCTCATTCCGGCGGTAAATCCGCGCTTTCCGCGGAAAAAGCTTCGAACGCGCCGACCGAGAAGGATCAGGAGGAGATCGTTAAGGAAATCCGCGAGGAGCCGAAGAAGGAATACCGCTTCCCGCCGATAAAGCTCTTAAAGAGAGGCACCGGCGGCGGAATGTCCAAGTCGGAGCTTGAAAAGGAACTGAAGGATACGGCCGCAAAGCTGCAGGAAACGCTTCGGATCTTCGGCGTCGGCTGTACCATTACCAATATCACCTGCGGGCCCTCCGTGACGCGCTATGAAATTCAGCCGGACGTCGGCGTCAAGGTGTCGAGAATCGTCTCCTTAACCGACGATATCAAGCTGAATCTCGCGGCGGCGGACATCCGTATGGAGGCGCCGATTCCCGGAAAATCCGCGATCGGCATCGAAATTCCGAACAAGGTCAAGAAGGGCGTCGTCTTACGGGACCTCCTCGAGACCGAGGAATTCCAGAATGCGAAATCCCAGCTCAGCTTTGCCGCCGGGCGGGATATTGAAGGCAACACCATTGTCGCGAACATCGAGAAAATGCCGCACGTCCTCGTCGCCGGCGCCACGGGATCCGGTAAATCCGTCTGCATCAATACCATGATCATGAGCATTCTGTATCATGCGAAGCCGACGGACGTCAAGATGATTCTGGTCGACCCGAAGGTCGTGGAGCTCTCGGTCTACAACGGAATTCCGCACCTTCTTCTGCCGGTTGTGACCGATCCGAAGAAGGCCGCCGCCGCGCTGAACTGGGCGGTTGCGGAGATGGAAGACCGTTATCAGAAATTCGCGGAATTCGGCGTGAGAGGAATCGAGGGCTTCAATCAGATGATTGAGCGCGATCAGCCGACGGGAAGCGACGGTTATCCGGTGAAGCGGATGCCGAAGATCCTGATCATCGTCGATGAGCTGGCGGACCTCATGATGGTGGCCAGCAAGGACGTGGAGACCGCCATCTGCCGGCTCGCGCAGAAGGCCAGAGCCGCGGGCATCCATCTCGTCCTCGCGACGCAGCGGCCCTCCGTCGATGTCATTACCGGACTGATCAAGGCGAATATTCCTTCCAGAATTGCCTTTGCCGTTTCTTCCGGCACCGACTCGAGAACGATTCTCGACATGGTCGGCGCGGAAAACCTGCTCGGCATGGGCGACATGCTCTATGCGCCGGCAGGCTCCAACAAGCCGATCCGCGTACAGGGCGCCTTTGTCTCGGACGATGAAATCCACGACGTCGTCGAGTTCCTGGCAAACGAGGGCGAAGTGAAGGGCAGCGGAACCGCCGCCAACGTGGATCTGAGCTCTCCGAGCGGAACCTCGGCTTCCGCGGGTTCCGGAGGCGACGACCGCGACGAATACTTCGAAGCCGCCGGGCGGCTGATCGTCGATAAGCAGAAATGCTCGATCGGCATGCTGCAGCGCCAGTTCAAGATCGGCTTCAACCGCGCCGCCCGGATTGTGGACCAGCTTTCAGAGGCCGGCGTCGTCGGTGAGGAAGAGGGCACGAAGCCGCGGAATGTTCTGATGAACATGGCGGAATTTGAAAAATATCTCAAAGGATAATACTGCATGAAAATTCAATGGTATCCCGGGCATATGACGAAGGCAAAACGGGCGATGCAGGAGGACATCCGGCTGGTGGATCTTGTCATCGAGCTTCTGGACGCGCGGGCCCCGCTTTCGTCCCGGAATCCGGATATTGACAAACTGGCCGCGAACAAATTCCGGCTGATTCTCCTGAATAAGGCGGATCTCGCCGACGAGGGCGCGACCGCTGCCTGGATCGATTATTTTACGAAAAGCGGAATCCGGGCCGTTCCGCTCGATTCCCGAAATACCGGAAAGGTCCGGCAGATGAAGCAGCTGATTCAGGAGGTCTGCAGGGAAAAACTCGAGCGGGACCGGAAGAAGGGCATCCTGAACCGGCCGATCCGCGCGATGGTCGCCGGCATTCCGAACGTCGGGAAGTCGACCTTCATCAATTCTTTTGCAGGACGCACGGCCGCGAAAACCGGCAACAAACCCGGTGTGACCAAGGGAAACCAGTGGATCCGCCTCGATAAGAACGTGGAGCTTCTGGACACGCCCGGCATTCTCTGGCCGAAGTTTGACGATGAAACCGTCGGCACCTACCTTGCGTATCTCGGCACGGTCAACGACGATATCGTTGATAAAACGGAGCTTGCATATGAGCTTCTCGGCTTCCTTCAGGAGCACTATCCGGAGGCGCTGAAAGAGCGTTACGCGCTTACGGAGCTTTCGGAGCGCCTGAAGCTCATGGAGGAGATTGCCGTGCACCGAAACTGCCTGAAGAAGGGCAGCGAGCCGGATCTTGACCGGGCGGCGCTTCTCATCCTGGATGATTTCAGAAACGGCCGCATCGGCAGAATATCATTGGAGAAAGCGGCGGAAACGGCCTGAATGAATGACCGCTCCGCATGATAAAACCTGCTATGAATACTGAAGAAGAAAGACAGCCGGATACGTTTTCCGAAGCGCCGGCAAAAAAAGAAGAAAACCACGAATCCGACTCCAAAAGGCGGCTGAGGGAGTTCCTGGAGACGATCCTCGAGCTGGTGATTGTCGCGGCGCTCGTACTCCTGTTTATCCGCTTTGTGGCCTTCCGCTCGGTCGTTCAGGGCTCTTCCATGAACGCCACGCTGAACAACCGCGATAATCTGATCGTGGAACGCGTATCCTATTATTTCCATGATCCCGAGCGCTTTGACATCGTCGTGTTCCGGAATCCGGACGAAAGCGACGAGAAAGAGCACTTTATCAAGCGGGTCATCGGCCTTCCGGGCGAAATGCTGGAAATCCGGAACGGAATCGTCTATATTGACGGCGAAGCGCTCACGGAGGACGTTTACGGGCTGGAGCTGATGTACAGCGACCATCTCTCGAAAACCGATCCGCTGAACTACGGACCAGTGGCGATCCCGCAGGGTGAATTTTTCGTTCTCGGGGATAACCGCAATAATTCCAAGGATTCCAGATATCCGGAGGTCGGAACGGTTCCGAAAAAACTGATCCTCGGGCGTGTGCTGGTGCGTTTCTGGCCGCTGAACGCGATCCGGGGCTTTAACGGGCAGTGAGGAAAGATCATGATGACGCTTCAGGAAATCGACCGTGAACTTCAGAAGATGCCGATGCAGGGGCTTCTTGCGAAGCTGGGGGACTATGCTTCGGACGAGAGGGCCGGCGTGCAGAAGCTGGTCCGGAAATACCGAAAAAAATACGATGACTATGTCCGGGAGCTGGAACGCCTGGACGGAATGATGCTGTACGAACGCAAATATGCGGATTACGGGATTATCTGCGGCATCGACGAAGCCGGACGCGGACCGCTCGCGGGCCCTGTGTGCGCCGCGGCCGTGATTCTGCCGAAGGATCATCCGATCCTCTATGTGAACGATTCCAAGCAGCTGTCGCCAAAAAAGCGCGAGGAGCTATACGAGATCATCCGGAAGGAGGCCGTTGCCTTCGGCATCGGGCTGGCTTCCGAGAAGGTCATCGATGAAATCAACATTCTGCAGGCCACCTACCAGGCCATGCGCGAAGCCGTGCGCCAGCTGGATCCGCAGCCGGATCTTTCGCTGAACGACGCCGTGACGATCCCGGAGCTTCCGCTTCGTCAGGTGCCGATTATCCGCGGGGACGCGAAATCCTGCTCGATTGCCGCCGCCTCCATCTTAGCGAAGGTCACGCGGGACCGACTGATGGTCGAATATGATGCGCTTTATCCGGAGTACGGCTTTCGGAACCACAAAGGCTACGGGTCTGCCGAGCATATTCAGGCCCTGAGGAAATACGGTCCCTGTCCGATCCACCGGGAAAGCTTTATCAGGGGAATTATGTCATGAATAAACGTGAAAAGGGAAGTCGCTATGAAGACATGGCGGCTTCTTTCTATCAGGAAAAAGGCTGCCGGCTGCTGGAAAAGAACTACCGCAGAAAGACCGGAGAAATCGATCTCATTGTGGCAGACGGCGGCACAATCGTCTTTTCGGAGGTCAAATTCCGTAAAAAAGTCAGGAACGGCTTTCCGGAGGAGGCGGTGAATTACGCCAAGCAGCAGCGGATCATACGGACCGCCGAGTGGTATCTGCTCGAACACCGGCTCCCCGAGACGACGCCCTGCCGCTTCGACGTCATCAGCATACTGGATCAGGAAATCACGCAGATTGAAAACGCCTTCGGCGGCTTCTGAAAAATACCGGGAGGACTGCATCATGCTTTCAAATAAAAAGATAACCATCATACGCAAGGAAAATGTCCGGGACCATCTCAGCTTCCACGACGGCGAAGTGCCGTATTTCAGCATTCCGTCCTTTGACGCGCTCGGCATCCGGAACGGTTTTTCCACGAAATTCGGCGGCGTCAGCACCGGCGTCTATGCCGAGATGAACCTCGGTTTGCTGAAGGAACCGGAGGAAATCGGGCGGGAAAACTACGGAAGGATGCTGAGAGCCCTCCGTATGAACGAAAAAAGGCCGGTTTTAAGCTGGCAGACGCATACGACGAATATCCGGCTGGTTACGGAGGAGGACGTCGGAAAAGGGCCTTTTAAGGCGCGTGACTACCGGGATGTGGACGGCCTGATCACGGATCTTCCGGATACGCCGATCGTCACCCTGTTCGCCGACTGCGTGCCGCTGTATTTTTATGACCCGGTAAACCACGCGATCGGCCTGTCCCATGCGGGCTGGCGCGGAACGGTCGGCCGGATCGGAGAGAAGACCATTCTCGCGATGCACGAAGCCTTCAATACAGCGGCCGGCGATATCTTCGCCGCGATCGGACCGTCGATCTGCGGAGACTGCTATGAAATCGGTCCGGAGGTCGCGGATGAATTTACGGAAGCCTTCGGAAACTACACCTCCGGAAAATTCCTGAAGAAGAAAGAGAACGGAAAGTATCTTCTCGATCTCTGGAAGGCCAACGAGTCGGTGCTTCTTTCTGCCGGCGTTTCGAAAGGCCGGATTTTCGTGACCGATATCTGTACCAAATGTAACCCGGACCTTTTGTATTCCCATCGGGTCATGGGCGAAAAGCGCGGTGTGATGGGAGCATTCCTGAGTCTTTAAAAGCGCTCAGAACAGAACTCTGAAAGGAGAAAGCAAAGATGAAGAAATGTGTTGTGTTTTTTCTTGTCTCCGTCCTGATTTTCTCTCTGATTTCCTGTAAAAAAGCGCCGCCGGAAGAGAGTACGGAAGCCACGACGGAGACGACCACTGAGACGAAAGGAAGTTCTGAGGCTTCTTCGGAAGACACGGAACCCGAGCCGTCAGAAACCGTGACGGAAAAAGAAACGGATGAGGAGCCTGCGATGCCTGAAATGGAGCCGGAGGCGCCTTTAGAGGATGCTTATCTCGGCGACTGGTATGCTCTTGTAAAAGGAATGTCCTTCCTCCTGACCTTCTCCGGGGACGGAACGTATGCCGCGGGCTTCCCGGCGCTTTTGGGGGATCCGGAAGTCGGCAGCTGGAAACTGGAAAGCGGCTCCATCGTTCTCAATGAAAACGAGGAAGACCGGATCCTGATCCTCGATGAAGGGCTTCTTCGTTCCGAACGGCTGGATGCGGATTTTACGAGGGAAAAGGTCGAGGATTACACGCCGGATGAGCTGATCACAGACACGGAATCCGGCGATTTCTCCGGCTACTGGACCAGCGCTTTCGTACAGACCGCGGACGGAGTCGTTCCTGCCGAAAATGTGGGGGAGAATACTGATATCTACATTGAAGGCACCACGGCAGCACTCGGCGGAGACCTCTTCCGGGATGTGATTCACGAGTTCAGCCATGAGGGTAACGCCCTGATTCTTACCCTGACGGATGCGGAAAAAACCTTTACCGTAAAGCTCGAGCTGCAGATCGACGGCTTCATGCGGATGACGGTATCTTCCGGAGATTCGGAAGAACTCGTGGTTTATCTGCAGTATGACGGCGGAGAGGAGCTTCTGACCGGCATTCCGGA
>CAMPAR010000045.1 GCA_946632055.1 uncultured Lachnospiraceae bacterium | reverse complement strand
TTTTCCGCCAGCAGTTCCAAATGATTGGCCAGATACGCTTTCTGCCCGCCGCCGGCCGCGATCGCGCGCACGTAGGTCCTTGCGTCAATACCGTTTCTTCTCGCGAGCTCGCTCGTCTCGTTCACGCCGTTCTGAATCTGCGAGACCAGCGCGTTGTGGCAGATCTTCATCACGAGTCCGGAGCCGTTCTTTCCGAGGTACAGGATCGTTTCGCCCATGTAGGCGAGGATCGGACGAATGACTTCAAAAAGCTCCGGCGCACAGCCGACATAGATGCCTAACTTCCCCGCTTCCGCCGCCGCACGGGACTTTACGACAGGCGCGTCGGCAAATTCCGCTCCGGTTTCCCTGACGAATGCGGCGATCTCCTGCGAAACCGCAGGATCGATCGTGCTCATGTCGATGCAGATCTTTCCGGGTCCGAGCGCCGGCAGGATCTTCCGGTATACCGCTTCGGAGTCCGCGGACTTCGGCACCATCGTGATGATGACGTCCGCCTTTTTCGCGAGCGTCAGATTGTCCGGCAGCGCTTTCGCGTCCGCACCGAAGGCACAGGCCGCTCCAGCCGCTTTCTTGGCGTTTTCAATCACGAGATCCGTGCAGAAAACCGCGTCGTCGTGTTTCTTTGCGATATTCAGGAACATCGGCGTTCCCATGATGCCGAGTCCGATCAGTCCGATTTTCATTTGTTCGTTCCTCCCTGTATCATTCCACTCTTATCGCTGTGTCAGAAAATGCTCCGCGTTTCTTAAGATTCTCTTCGAGGGCTCAAAGGGAACCGAACGGTACGCCGAAGAAAAATCCATCAGAGAAACCGCGGTAATTTCCCCCTCCTGCGCATGATAATCCTGTCCGGTGCATTCCGCAAGGAAATAGACGACTTCCTTGCGGACGGCAGGCACCTTGCCCGGAAGGTCGTACTCGTTTCTCTCGCGGAAGCCCGGAAGAAAACGGACCGTAAGCCCGGTTTCCTCGCGGATTTCACGGGCGGCCGTCTCGATTTCGGACTCTCCCTGCTCCATATGCCCTTTCGGAAATCCCCAGACGCCGGTAAGCGAGCGGACCATCAGGTATTTCCGGCCCTCCTCCGTCTCGCAGAAAACCACCGCGCCGCAGGATTTTTCAAAATTCTCCATAGAATCTCCTTATCTTTTCAGATAGGCTGCGGATACCGGAAATTCAAAATAGGTATCCGGCCAGGGTTCGTCTGCCAGCGTGAAATGCCACCATTCGCAGTCGATCGGCAGGAAGCCGTTCCGCTTCATGACGTTCTGCAGCAGCATCCGGTTTTCAAACTGTTCGTCGGTGATGCCTCGGTAATCCGGATGCGAAAGCTCGCTGAAGAAATCGAAGGGGCCGCCCATGTCGAGTTCCTTGCCGGTCTTCATGTCAAGAAGCGTCAGATCCACCGCGCTTCCCCGGCTGTGACTGGATTTCTTCGCGATATAACCGCCCGAAAACAGCTCCTGCTTCTCAAGATCCGGATAGAAATACGGCTTCATGCGGACGTCGGTGTCCTCGATTCCCCAGAGCACAAACTGCCGCACGGCGTTCGCCGGTCGGTAGGCGTCGAAGATCTTCAGCCGGTATCCGAAGACGTTCATTTCGTTGCTGGCGGCCTTTAAGGCGCGGGCGGCTTCCTTCGTGAGAAGCGCCACAGGCTCCTCGTATCCGTCGATGCGTTCGCCGATAAAATTATAGGTTGAATAGTAACGGATCTCCTGTATGATTCCGGGAACATAGTCCGCGAGGACCACGAAGCCGGAGGGATCCATCGTGATCATTTTTTCAAAGTTTGCAGCCATGAGTTTATCTCCCTGTATCTGCCCCGCCGTTTTCCCGAAAAAGGGTCCCGGGATCCGCGCCTTTTAAAAATCCTCACCGTCATCATTATCCCGCTTCATCACGGGATTCCGGTGCGATACCGGCACGCCGTTGACCGTAAGATCGTCCGTGAGCTCAATCACGAGGCATCTCCTGCCGTCGATCACGCGCGTCTCGAGAAGGTCGAGGCGCTTCGAGCTGATCCGAAGCGTCATCTCCGGCGATTTCACTTCAAAGCTCCTTACCGGCGCGATGTTTTCCGCAAGAAGCCGGTTTTCGATTACTGCCGGCGCTGCGGCTTCCTCCGAAGGAAACTCAGGAACTTCCTCCTCGCATTCAGACGCTTTTTTCAGCTTTTTGAGGTCAAAGCGCTCGTCATAGCGGCTGTCGAAGCTCTTCATCTTCTCCTCCGGCACGCCGCTTCGCGAAAACAGCTCCCGGAGCTCTTCCTTCTCGAGGAAGACAGGATCGCCCGAGGCCTCCGCCTTCTTCTCTTCAAAACGGTCGTGCAGATTTTCCTGCAGGGAGATTACGGTATCGATGTCCGATTCTTCGCCGAGGACCTCCGACACGAGGCCGTTGAAGCCCTCCTTCTGCTGCTTCGCCGGAAGGAAAGCCGATACGCCGAGGAAGCTCCCGAGAAGCTGCTCCTGAAAAATATCGGTTTTTTTCGTGTAGTACAGAAGGGCATTCATGTCCGTCGAGCGCTCGTTGAAGGCCGGGTACAAAAAGCCCGTATCAGGCGCCTCTACGGCAAAATTCTGCTTCAGCGTATGGATTCCGCCGCTTAAATCGTCAAAGCCGAGACCCGGCTTCGTGAGGTTCATCGGACAGATGCTGCAGAGGATATAGCGGTACACGCTTTCGGCCCCCTCTTCATCCCGGATTCCGTCCAGACGCACCATCGGCACGTCATAATTTTCCGCAATGAGAAGGATCAGATAATTGCCCGTATAGTCAAAGCTTTTAATGACTTCATCGTAAAAGAGCTCGAGAAGCCCGTCGTCCCGAAGCTCGCTCTCCCGAAGCGCCATGAGAAGGCGCTGTCCGTCTCCCGGAACTTCCTGCAGCGGAAAGTCCATGTCAAAGAGGTTCCGTCCCGGCGTGCCGGAAAGCGTTTTCCGGAACAGATCCAGGTATTTATAGGCTTCTTCCTCTGGAAGCGTAAGAAAGCTTTCCGTGAAGGTTTCGACCTTTTCTTTTTCGCCGTTCACATAACAGCCGGCGAGTCGTAAAACGCCGCAGTCCGACAGATCATTATAGCGGCGTCTGATTTCACTGATTTCCTTTTTGTTCATTTTACTTCCTTACTCCAGCGTAATGCCTTCGAATACCAGCCTCATAATGTCAGAATCTCCTTTCAGATGGCGAGCAGGTTTTCAATGGCTTTTTCGTAGATTTCGATCGATTCCAGATATTCCGGAATGATCAGGAATTCATCCGCGTTGTGGATCCGGTAGTCCGTATCCGGCTTTTCCGGGCCGAAGGCGATGATACCCTTTAAGGATTTCGCGTAGGTGCCGCCGCCGATGACGAGAGGCTCATGCTCCGTATCCTTCGACACCTCCCGGTATGCGGAAAGAAGCGCGTTTACGAGCGGCGAATCCTTCGGATAGAATAAGGGCTCTCCGATGCCGAAAACCGTGAAGGTGCCGCCTTTGCAGTCCAGATACGGCTCGATTCCCTGAAGAAGTGCCTCTTTTTTCACGGTAACCGGTACGCGGATATCAATCGTGCAGAAGATCTTCCCGTCCTTCATGCCGATGATGCCGTTATTGAAGGTCAGATCGCCGTACTCGTCCCCGCATTTCAGTCCGCAGCCCGAGCCGTCGCATTTCGTCCCGATGTGCGCATTGTAGAAATCCACAAAGTCGTCCCGGAAGCCGGCATCCGCGAGCGCCTGCATCGTGCAGCCTCCCGCGTTGATTCCGAGAAGCGGCGTGGAGGCGTGCGCGGCAAGCCCTTCGGCCTCAATCGTGAGCGTTCCCTCTCCCTCCGTTACAGAAAAGCTCTTTAAGGGCGTTTCGGACAGGGCCTTTTCGAGCGCTTTCTTCGTCACTTCCCCGGAAGGAATGACGACGGTGCATTTCGGCATGACCGCGTTGGACACGAAGCCGCCGTGGATGTCGAGGATTTTGGTCTCCTTACTCTCCGCTTTCATCGCCATATGGCCCTTTTCCCCGTAAATGCAGGGGAAATTGCCGTCGGGTGTGAAGCCGAGCGTGAGGGGCTCCGCGACCTGATTATAATGATCCATGCATCTCGAGCCGGTTTCTTCGTTGCAGCCCATGATGAGGCGGACCCGCTTGTTCAGCGCTGCGCCGGAATCCCGAAGCAGCTTCATGGCGTAGAGGCAGGCAATCACCGGCCCCTTGTCGTCGGTCGTCCCGCGGCCGTAGTACCGGTCGCCGATCTTCGTCATTGTGAAGGGGTCCGTGTGCCAGCCCTCGCCCGCCGGTACGATGTCAAGATGTCCGGCGATTCCGATGATGTCTTCGCCCTCGCCCATTTCGGCGTATCCGCAGTAATTGTCGAGATTCACCGTGTGAAAGCCGAGTTCCTCCGCGATATTCAGCGCTTCCCGAAGTGCTAGCGCCGGCCCTTCGCCAAAGGGCATTCCCGGCTTTTCCTCCGAAAGCTGCGAATCGCAGCGGACGAGCCGCGAAAGGCTGTCAAAAATTTCTTCGGACAGCGCGTTGATTTGTTCTTTGATATCCATGTGAACAGAATTCCTCCGGTTTATAATTTCAGATTACAAAAATATACTATCACAAAAACTTTTGATAATCAATGTCGGAGTTCTGAAAATCCGGCTTCTTCCCAATATCATATTGACATCTCTTTTTATAAAAGAGTATAATAAATCAACTGTATCATTGTGGCCTGATGATTTTGAAACATATTGTGAAAGAGGTATTGTCCTACGAAAACCAATCTGCATCTGATCCTGATTTTTTACCTGATTCTGATCAACCTGATCTCGTTCCTGCTGCTCCGCCCGAGGAGAAACCGGCGGCTTCCGCTGGGTGTAACGATTCTCCTCTCGGGTCTTGGGGGCGGCATCGGTATTCTGCTTCGCTGTCTTGTGACGCGGCTGAGTCCGACCAGCGCGGAAATTGCCTGCGGGTCCGCGTCTTCCGTGATATGGCTGTTTATCGCTGTTTTCTGTTTCTTCTACGGTCCGGTCCTACCGGATCCCGTGCAGGTTCAGGAAACCGAGGCGGTATCCGTATCGGAGGAGCTGTCAGAGGATCCTGCCATTTCCTATTCCGATCCGGAAGAAATGAAGCCGGAAGATGAAGAACCCGTGACCACATCAACGCCTTCTTCCGAACCGGTGCCGTCTTCCGAAGAGCCTTTCGAAACGGCTTCAGCGGAAGACTCCGAAGAAAACGCAGCTCAGGCCAAAGAAGCAGCGGATTCTTACAGTGAATCCACGGAAGAATTGACTGAAGAAACCACGGAAGAAACTACGGAAGCGCCGAGGGAGCCTGCCCGGGTCACCATCGCCGCGATCGGCGACATGCTGATGCATCCCGGCGTCAGCGGCTCCGCGCTGAAGGCGGACGGCTCGATCGACTACAGCTTTATCTTTGAACCGGTTCTTGACGAACTGAGAAACGCCGATATCACCGCGGTCAACAACGAGGTGCCGTTCGGCGGAAACGAATTCGGCCTTAAAAATTATCCGAACTTCAATGTCTACAGCGAGCTTGGCGACGCAGAAGCCGCGGCCGGCTTCGATATTGTCCTGAATGCCACGAATCATGTGCGGGATATGGGAAGCGAGGGGGTTTTCCGGACCATGGAGTTCTGGAAAAAGTATCCGGAGATCCTGAGCATCGGCATTCATGAGACGCCAGAAGACCAGGGGGTTCTTCGCATCATCGAAAGGAACGGCGTCCGGATCGCGGTCTTCAACTATACCTACGGCATCAACGCCGGATTTCCGGCGGACCAGCCCTGGCTCGTCGATATGATGCGCGACGAAGACCGCGAAAAAATACAGGCCGAGCTTTCGCGCGCCGAAGCGGAGGCGGATTTTACCATTGTCTTCCCGCACTGGGGCGAGGAATACCATCTGAGAGAGAGCCCAGATCAGGAGCGCTGGGCGGCGTTTTTCACGCAGTGCGGCGCGGATCTCATTATCGGCACCCATCCGCACGTTCTCGAGCCCGTCAAATGGATTACCGCTGAGAACGGCAACACGGCGCTCTGCTACTACTCTCTCGGAAACTACATTTCCATGCAGGATGAAACGATCAGCGTGCTTGGCGGCATCGCACATGTGACGCTCCGGGAGACGGATTCCGGCATTCAAATTGAAGACTACAGCACGAATTATATCGTCACGGATTACGGTCCGGATCTTCAGTCGGCCCGTGTTTATCCCTTCGCAGAATACACGGATGAGATGTGCATGCGGCACGCGATTACCGTCAGCAATCTTCCCGGCAACGGGCTGAACGCCTCCTATCCCTTTAATATGAACACGCTGAGGCGTGTGATCGAGGAAGTAAACTCATACTAAACCCACAATGCTTAAAGGAGGAACAGAAATGTATGGAACGTGACAGCGTAAATAAGACGGAAGCCCTGGACCTCGTATCGGGAAAGACCTTCAAAGCGGAAGAAAACAGGCTCTCCTTCCGTGCTGTTCCGGGCGTCAACTATGTCCTCGACATCCGGTAAGAAGGCCGGTCCGGGAAAGTTTTTCCGGCTCCTTTTCGTGATCATCGTGTTATGCTTCTCTTCCTGCGGGGTTCCTTCTTCCCCGCTTCCGGAGAATACCGGTTCTCAGCTGACAGAGGCTTCAGAGGAATCCGTTTCGGAGATCTTAGAGGAAGAATCCGCTCAGCTTCCCGATACTTTCGCCGAGGAAGCCCCGGTTCAGGAAAGTGTCCCTGAAGAGACGGCCGGGAACGAAAAGGTCGATTTCAGCCCGAATACGCTTCCTGTCCTTTACCTGAATATTGATGAAAGCCTGGGCTCGATCCGGGCCATGCATGAAGACGAGTCGCATACCACAGAGTGTCACGGGACGATGGACATCGTCGTGCCGGATGGATATGCGGGCGGATACGGGGACAGCGTTCAGGAGAGCCGGTCCGGAATTGTGCTTGATTATATCCGCGGACGCGGAAATTCGACCTGGATCGGAGAAAAAAAGCCCTATAAGCTCCGCTTCACCGATAAGGAGGACCTCTTCGGGATGGGCGCGAACCGGCACTATGTCCTTCTGGCTAATTCTTTCGATAAAAGTCTGGTAAGAAACCGCTTCACCTTCGACCTCTCCGAGGCGCTTGGAATGCAGTACGCCGTACAGGGCGTATCCGTAGATCTCGTAATGAACCAGCGCTACATGGGAAGCTACTATCTCGCCGAACATATCCGCATCGGCTCCGCCCGTGTGGACATCGGTTCCCTCACGGAAGAAGACGACAAGGCACCCGCACTCTACGGCGGATATCTGCTGGAAATGAAGCCCTGGGAGGGAGTCCCGGACAGCCGGATTGTGACCAGAAGAAACGCGGAGTTTGCTTCTGCCGACCCCTCCTTTAATCCGCTTGAAGACGACGGCTACACCAGTGAGGCTCAGCGCGACTACATCCGGGCGTATCTGCAGAATGTCGAGGATGCGATCTTCTCGGAAGACGGAAAAGCGCCGGACGGAAGGCATTTTTCCGAGCTTCTCGACCTTAGGTCCGCGGCCGACTACTGGCTGATCATGCAGATTTCCCAGAATCAGGACGCCTACGAGACGCCGAGCTGCTATCTCTACAAGAAACGATTTGAAGAGGACGGCTCTGAAGGCAGGTTATACTTCGGCCCTGTCTGGGATTTAGATGCGGCCTACGGCTCTGAAAAATCCGAAATTCGCGGCACAGAGGGCTTCGATCAAATCCACTCCCTGTGGACGGACAAGCTGTTGGAAAAGCCGGTATTTCAGGCGCTTCTTCAGGAACGCTGGAAAAAGACGGACCGGATTCTCACGGAGGCGCTCGCGCCGGGAGGGCTGTTTGACAGGTATGAAGCGGAGCTTTCCGCCTCCTACAATTATGATGCCGCGCTTTATCCGGAGAATATCCGGGGAGGAATACCGGAAAGCAGGCCCTACAATGAGGTCCTCGGGGAACTCAGAAGCTGGCTTCAAACAAGACAGCGCTGGATCAATGAACATCTGCCGGAACTCATCGACTGAATTTTGACTCATTGTCCATGAGTCTCAGAAATAAATAAAAACATGGAGGAACAAGATGATCTACTATGTGAATGCGGCCGCGTCCCGCGACGGAAACGGCTCGAAAGAAATGCCCTTCAAACGGATCAATGATGCGGCAAAGATCGCCCGTCCCGGCGACGAAGTCCTCGTGGCGCCCGGGATCTATCGCGAGAAAGTGACGCCGCGCTTTGCCGGCGAGGAGAACGCCCGGATCGTCTACCGCGCGGAAGTCCCAGGCGAGTCCGTGATCACCGGCTCCGAAAAGGTTTCGGACTGGGAGCCCTATGAGGGCAATGTGTACCGCGCCATTATCCGGAACGGCGTCTTCGGCGCCTATAATCCCTACAAAGAAATGGTCTGCGGCGACTGGTATTTTGCGCCGACCGTCCGGCATACGGGCATGGTCGTCCTGAACGACCGGATGATGTATGAAGCCGTCACTTTGGAGGAATGCCTCGCCGGCGAACAGGATCCGACGAGCTGGAAGCCCGAGGATTCCGTTTATAAGTGGTATACCGAGCAGGACGGCAGCTGCACCGTCCTTTACGCGAACTTCCAGGGCCTCGACCCGCGCAAGGAGGATGTCGAAATCTTTGTCCGCCGGAACTGCTTCATGCCGGACGAGAATGAAATCTCCTACATTACGGTCAGCGGCTTCGTCGTAAAGAACGCTGCCACAACCTGGGCGCCGCCCGCCGCCTACCAGGACGGCGCGATCGGACCGCACTGGTCAAAGGGCTGGATCATCGAGGACTGCAAAGTCTACAACAGCCGCTGCTGCGGAATCTCCCTCGGCAAATATCGGGATCCGGAAAACGACATGTACTTCTATACGAAGCAGGTGAAGAGTCCGACCCAGATGGAGCGCGATGCCGTCTGCCGCGGCCAGTATCACGGCTGGCTGAAGGAAAAGGTCGGCTCCCACATCGTACGGCGCTGCGAAATTCATGACTGCGGCCAGACCGGTATCGTGGGACGCATGGGCGCGGTTTTCTCCACCATCGAGGACTGCCATATCCACGACGTCTGCACGACCGCACAGCTTGGCGGCGCGGAAACCGCCGGCATCAAGCTGCACGCCGCAATCGATGTGACAGTCAGGCGCTGCCACATCCACAACTGCATCATGGGCGTCTGGTTTGACTGGCAGTCGCAGGGCGCGAGAATCACGCAGAACCTGATGCATGACAACATGCCGCCCGAAGGCACGGCTCCGTCCAGAGGCTCGATGTACTCGAATGATATCTTTATCGAGGTCGGACACGGCCCGACGCTGATCGACAACAATATCCTGATGTCCAAGGCTTCGGTCTCGATCCCGACCGAAGGCGTCGCCTGCGTCCACAACCTGATGCTCGGCGCCTTTGTAACCGTGAATTCCGGGGTTGATTCCGTCGTAAACGGCCAGCGCGAGCCGCGCTATACGCCCTACCATATCCGTCATCGCACGGAAGTCGCGGGCTTCATGACGATCCTGCACGGCGACGACCGCGTCTACAACAACATAATCGTTCAGCACTACCCGATCACGGATCCGGACCGCGAGCCGACGCACAACTGCTATGAAGTCGCCGGCACCGCTCCCTTTGATATCTTCCCCTCCTATGAGGAGTGGATCGCGCAGTTTGATTTCACGAAGGAGCCGAACATGGGGGCGCTTGCCCAGGCGCATTTCGGACATCTGCCGGTATGGATCGACGGAAACGCCTACTTTAACGGCGCGACCGTCTCGAAACACGATCAGCACAAGCTGGTGAACGACACCGAGAAGGTATCCGTCGAGCTTGTTGAAAAGGACGGTCACTGCGTCCTGAAGAGCAATCTCTTCGGACTGCTCGAGGGCTTCACCGACGGCATCATCACGAGCGATATCCTCGGATGTGCCTTCGAGCCGGAGCAGCGCTACGAGAACCCGGATGGCACGGAAATTATCTTCGACCGGGACTACTTCGGCGATCACCGCGGACTTTCGGCGATCCCCGGACCGTTCGCGGAAGCAAAGGACGAATATATCGTGCTGTAAGACGAAAAAAGCCTATAACAAGGAGGCCTTCCCTTTTCTTCGGGGAAGGCCTCCGTCGTTTCAAATAGGATCGATAATTCAAATCTCTTCCAGATATCGCACGTTCTTCCCGTGCGCATCTCTGAAGCGCGTGCTGCCGCAGAGCGTGACCACCTTATAATTTCCGACCATCGCAGGTTTCCTCACATTTTCCGATGAACCAGTCAAAGACCGGCTTCATTCCTTCCTCCAGAAGGCGCTCCGGATGCCACTGCGTCGCAAGAACCCGGTCCCCGAAGGAATAGCTTTCGATCACGCCGTCCGGGCTTACCGCGTTTAAGGTAAAGCAGGGAGCCAGCGTCTTTACCGCCTGATGATGCGTGGAATTGACGGTCAGCGTCTCCTTCCCCGGGAAAATCGAGGTAAGAAGCGTCCCCGGGAGGACCCGGACCTCGTGCCTCGTCGCGTCGTTCTGATGCGCGATGACGACCTCCGGCCGGTCAAAAATATGCTGGTCGTGCGTGCCGCCCATGGCGACGTTCAGGACCTGCTCTCCGCGGCAGATCGCAAGGATCGGCTTCTCTCCCGCCATAAAGCGCCGCGCAAGAAGAAATTCCGTGATGTCGCGCTCTCTTGAAGCGGGAAGCGCCTTCTCATGCAGGGGAACGCCGAGGAATTCCTCGTTGATGTCCGCACCGCCGGATAAGATCAGCCCGTCATAATTCTGATAGATTTCCTCCGCATCCTCCTCCGTGAGAACCGCGCCTGTCAAAAAAGCGAGGCCGCCGGCCTGATACACCGCGTTCTGATAGGTCGGGGACGGCTGCCCCATGGCGGTATTCCCGAGCGTATAGGATGCAACTGCGATTCGTTTCTTCATCGTCCGCTTTTCCCTTTCTTATCTCACGCCCCATTCGGCAAGATCCGCGGCTGTCTCGAGCATCTCCACGAGAAGCTCCCGGTTGTCCGTCAGACCTTCCGAGTTCTGAAGCTGCCGGATCGCCCAGGAAAAGCCTTTGGCCGTCCGAAGCTCCCCGTCCACAAAATGATTGCCCGGATTCCACTCGAGAACGCTGTTTACGCCGCGTTCCCGCAGCAGGCGGTCACTTTCCCGGATGCAGTCCCCAACGGCCGCAAAAACGCGGTTTTTCGCCTTCTCCTCGCGGTCTCCGAGACTGAGATAGACGTGTTTCGTCCGGATCTCATGCTCCTGCTGATACTCCATGAAGCCCGGGAACCACACGGAGGGCGAGCAGGCCGCAGCCGCATCGAAGCAGTCCGCCTCGTAAGAAGCCCACAGGGCAAAGAGCCCCGCAAGCGAATAGCCGCCGAGAATGATCTTTGGAGAAGTCCCGGAAGGAGAATGCGCCTGAAGCTCCGGAAGCAGCTCTTCCGTAATGATCCGAAGCGTCCTCCCGGCGCCGTCCCCGAAGGGCTCCTTTCCGAAAACCGGCGGCGCCGGCCACGGCGATAGATCCCGGTTCCAGGAATCCACCGGGATAATCACCAGCCTGAAATCATCGAAGCCCGAAAGCTTTTTGATCAGTTCATATTCTTTTTCTTCCCGCGTTTCGTCGTGCTCTCCCTCCGGCTGAAGGAGAAGAAAGCCCGCGCTGTCCGGTCCGTAGCTGTAATAATCCATCATTTCAGTCTGTAAAAGTTACCGGATTCCCGGTTCTCGGAAGCGGCGTCCTCATAGGAAGTCCGTCTTCCGTATCCGGAAGGCCAATCGCAAGTCCGCCGTACACCCGCTCTTCTTCCTTCATGCCGATTCGGAAAAGCACTTCGTTCACCCGCTCCGATTCATTCAGCCATTTCAGCTGGTTGATCCAGACGGAGCCAAGGTCGAGGGCGTTCGCCATCAGCATCATGTTTTCCAGCACACAGGCGCAGTCCGCGATATTGTTGCTGTAGTCTCTGCGGTTCGCCGTCAGGACCAGCACCGGCGCCTGATAATGGAACACATATCCGCCCTTTTTGGAGGCGCGGATAGAGCCCGCAAGCGACTTGTAGGTATCCGGGAAGATCTCCATCTTTGCAAATTCCTGCTCCGCGATTTCGGCAAGTTCCTTGAGAATTTCCTGATTCCGGATCACGAGAAGATGCGTCGTCTGGTTGTTTCCGCCGGAGGGCGCGTGCCGGCCGGCTTCCAGTACCTTCAGAAGCGCTTCCTCCGGCACCGGCTCCTCCCGGAACGCCCTCGTGCTGCGTCTTGTTGTAATCAGTTCATAGGCATCCATACGTAATTCGCTCCTTACAAGATCCCTGTCACTGCCGGTCAAAGGTCTTCCGGAGCCAGGCGTCGGCCAGGATCGGCCAGACAGCGGCTTCCGGATTCGGTTTGTTCTTCATCTCTTTCGGAAGTTCTCCGAAATCCGGGCCCTGATCGCCGCCGAAGACGCGCAGGAATTCTTCCTTCTTGTCCTCCGGAAGCGGCAGGCGTCCGTCTCTTGCGGCGTCCGCATAGGCGCGGATCTGCGCCAGATTGTAAAGAGAGGCGTATTTATTGTCCGCCCAGTCCTGCGTTGCGACCGAAAGGCCGTGCTTTCCGTCGGTAAAGAGATGCATCGCGTAGGGAACGCCGGCTTTTTTCAGCGCTTCCGACATGAGATACGCGTTTTCGACGGGAACAAGCTCGTCCGTCACGGTCTGCCAGATAAAGCAGGGCACCGTATTCTTCGTCACCTGCGTCTCGAGCGACATGTAGTGAAGCTCCTCCTCCGTCGCGTCCTTCCCGAGAAGCGCCGTGAAGGAATCCCGGTGCGCAAACTCCCCGGAGGTAATCACGGGGTAGCTCAGGATCGCGGCATTCGGCCTGTTGCTGATGTCGTGATAGTCGGGGTTGTTCTCCACGTCGTCCATGTAGTGGACGGCGATGCTCGCGCACAAGTGTCCGGCCGCGGAGAAGCCGCAGACCGCGAGGCTGTCGCGGCTGATGCGGAAGGTGTCCGCGTTTTTCCGCACATAGCGCACGGCTCTGGAGATATCGTGCAGCGGCTGCATTTTCAGCGGGCAGAGATCCAGCAGATTGATCGTATAGGTCAGGACAAAGGCCTGATAGCCCAGATCATAGAAGGTTCTCGCGACAATCTCTCCCTCCGTCGGTGACACGAAGCGGTAGCCGCCGCCCGGCGCCACGATAATGCACGGCCGATCACCGCCGTCCTCATGAAGATAGGACGTCAGGAAAGGTTCAAATCCGTATGCCGCGGGATACGTGTACTCGCCTTCGGCATAAAGTTTCATGGTTCCCTGAATCATAACCGATCCTCCTTTCAGTCAAGTTCGGGCCTCAGCGGATCGATGATAGCCGTCGCGTCTTTGAAGAGGTCGTCCAGACGGTCCTTGTAGTTCTCGTCACCCGCTTCCGCCTTCACGGCTTCCCACAGGCGCTCACCGTCCACATTCCGTCGTCCGAAGCGCATGTATTCATCGGTACGCTGCATGAAATACTGGTTGGAATCGACATTCAGAAAATAGTCGAATCCATGCTTGTTCTTCATAATGTCGTAACGTTCGTTGTATCCTTCATAGGTATAGCCGCGCCAGGAGCCGATGTCCGCGCCGAAGGGGAAAATCAGGATGTCCGTCTCTTCGCCGAGGATCGGCCGCACCTCGCGGTCCCACATGTCCGCGTCCCAGTTGAAGGTCTCCATCGAACAGGAGCCGAGATTCTTGTGACCCCAGCTATGGCTCGCGAAATGCCAGCCCATCGCCTTGATCGCCTCCGCGACCTTCCTTGCTTCTTCCTTGTCCTTCTCGATATTCGGATTCGGTCCGGAAATCTCCTCCCGCTTGTACTTCTCGTTGGCTTCCGTCGCTTCGTAATATTCGCAGGAATCGTTGTACCAGAAATCGCAGGTCCGGTAGCCGAGTACACCGTTATAGCCCGTGAGCGCGGCAATCGCCCGGCCTCCTCTGTAGGAAAAATCGGGGTGCATCTCGATGAAGTCCTCGAGGCACGGCAGCACGTCAAACGATCCCTGAATGACCGTTCCGTCGACCAGGGTCATTTCGTTCGTCACCTTCCCGTCCTCTCCGACGACGAGCTTCGAGGGATATCCGTGTCCGGTCATGTACTCGTAGTAGCTGAGGTCATCCACGGACAGAATGAAGGGCTTCTTTCCTTCCGGAAGAAGAATCTGCTGATAACGCATCACTTTCGTGCCGTCCGGCTGCTCCTCCATCCGCGCGACGTCATAGATATCGACGAGGACAAAGTTATTGGCGTACATTTCGTCCATGATCTTCGCGAATTCATCGATCGTCGTCATGACGAGATTGTAGTCGTTCACCTTGTCGCCGGCGATCGAAGGATCGAAGGCGCGCGTCGGGTCAGCGATCAGCGAATGGAAGAAGATCGTCGTGATATTGTTATTGATCTGGAAGGGCTTCAGCGCGCTTTTCTTCGCCGTGTATTCGGCAATGGCGTCGTTGTAACGGGTGATATTTCCGTAGTCCTCCACGGAGCGGATGAGTTCGATTGCCGCGTCGTAGTCGTAGCCGGCCGCGAGGCGGTTCGCTTCGTCAAGCAGCGGATCGCCAGTTTCCTTCAGGGTCGGTTCTCCCTGATAGTGCGTAAACTGGACGCCCGGCTGGATGGAATGGACATATTCTTCAAACTCCGCCTGCTTTTCCATCTTGAGTTCCCAGGAGGATTTTTCTGGCGGAACCGGTTCGTTGGGGGCGGATTCTTCCGTGCTTTCCGTCGTTTCCTCCGCGACTGAGACGCTCCCTTCCGTTCCCGGCTCGTTAGAAGGCAGCGACGCCTCCGCTGTATCCGGACCCTCCGGCACGGTCGGCCGGTTCTTCAGATACCGCTGAAGCGCGAAAAATCCGATCACGAGGCCGCCGAGAACAGCAAGGATGAGTGACACCACCAGAATCAACTTTCCGGTGCTTCTTTCCCGCCGTCTCGATACCGACACATAGTTTGAAACGATTTTCTTTCTTCTCCGCTGTTTTTTCCGTCCGCCGAACAAACCGCGTTTTACTGACATTCCTTCCTCCTCCTGTTACAGCGCTTCGCCCCTGGACCACTGCGCCTCATACAGCTCATGGTAGAAGCCGTTCGCCGCCATCAGATCCTCATGCGTTCCCTGCTCGACCACGTCGCCGTCCTTCACGACCAGGATCAGATCCGCGTCGCGGATGGTCGACAGACGGTGTGCGATGACGAAGCAGGTCTTTCCTTCCATCAGATGGAACATGGCGCGCTGAAGCCGGAATTCCGTGCGCGTATCAACATTGGAGGTCGCTTCGTCGAGGATAATCATCTTCGCGTCCAGAAGCATCGCGCGCGCAATCGTCAGAAGCTGCTTCTGACCTTTACTGATATTGGTTCCGTCATCCGACAGGACGGTATTGTACTGATCGTCGAGCCGCATGATATATTTGTGAATGTGCGCCGCCTTGCAGACCCGCTCCACGTCCTCAAGCGTCGCGTCTTCCCTGCCGTAGGCGACGTTTTCGAATACGGTTCCGTGGAAGAGCCAGGTCTCCTGCAGCACCATCGCGAAGGCTTTTCTCAGCGAATCGCGGGTGTACTTCCGGGTTTCCGTTCCGTCCACATAGATATTGCCGCCGTCGATATCGTAGAAGCGCATCAGGAGGTTGATAATCGTCGTCTTCCCGGCGCCGGTCGGGCCGACGATGGCGACGGTTTTTCCCTGAAGCGCCTCGAGAGACAGGTCGTGAATAATCTGCTTCTCAGGCGTATAGCCGAATTTTACGTGCGAAAGACGGACATTTCCTTTCACATCCTCGAGCACCTTTTCGTGCTCCGAAAGCGGCTGCTCCTCCGGCTCGTCCAGCATCCGGAACACGCGCTCCGCCGCGGCAATCGCCGACTGGATTTCGGACATGATATTCGCGCTCTCATTGATCGGCCCCGAGAATCTCCGGGAGTACAGCATGAAGGACGAAATATTGCCGAGCGAGATGCTGTGGAACAGATACAGAACCGCGCCGAGCACCGTCACGAGCGCCATGGAAATATTACTGATGCAGTTGACCATGGGGCCGTTGAAGGCACCCATATAGTCCGCCTTGTAATACGCGTTGACCGCGTCCTCATTCCGGGTCTGGAATTTGTTGATCACATAAATCTGCCGATGGTAGGCAAAGAGCGTCTTTTGTCCGCTGATCATTTCCTCGATGAAGCCGTTCAGTTCACCGAGCTTGCCGGAACGGGCGCGGAACAGCGGCCTGGTGATGCCGGCGCGCATCTTCGCCATCACGATCGTGAGCGGTACCGTAAAGAGGAAAATCACGAGGAGCGTCGGCGAAATCGTCACCATCATGATGAAGGAACCGACGACCGTGACGACACTCGAGAACAGTGCCACCACATCACTGGAAAGCGAGGTGTTGATCGTATCAATATCATAGGTGATCCGGCTGACCACGTCGCCGGCCGCGTGCGTATCAAAGAAATTGACTCTGAGGTTCAGCAGGCGGTCGAACATTTCCCTCCGCATGCCGGATACAATCCGTTTCGTAATCTGAACCATACAGAGCGTGAGCCCATAGGCAAGAACCGAGGAAATTACCACCGTGATGAGCATCAGGAAGCAGTTGTGGATGACCTGATCCATGAGGACCGCGCCCTTTCCGGGCTCGATCGCGTCGACCGCGTAGCCTGAAAGCTTCGGCGTCAGAAGGCCGACGAGGTTTCCGATGACCGTCAGCGCAATCGCAAGGGCCATCAGCCCCTTCTGCTTCAGGACATAGGAGAAAAGACGCCGGAAGGTATGGCGCTTATTGACGCCGCGGATCTCCTTCTCTTCCTTTTCACGCTGGGCGCGCACGGTATCCATGCAGTCCCTGTAGGTTTTCGCACTGCCGATCGCGCGCTGCTCCTCGACCATCCGGTTCAGGATATCTTCATAGCTTTCAACATCCTTGAAGACAGGATGCTCCTTCGCAGCTCTCACGAGCTCTTCCTTCTGCGCCTCCGTGAGCTTCACGCCGGAAGCCGGATTTTCGCTGCCCTCAGCTTCGTCGGACTTTCCTTCGCCCATCTGGGTTTCATGGATTTCGCGGTACACCTCGCAGCTTTCCATCAGCTCCTGATGCGTGCCGTAGCCGATCATCTCGCCTTCATCCATGACAATGATCCGGTCCGCGTCCATGATCGAGCTGATGCGCTGCGCGACGACAATCATCGTGGTATCGGAGTAATTCGTCCGGATGGCGCTTCTCATCTTCGCGTCGGTTTCATAGTCAAGCGCGGAGCTCGAATCGTCAAGGACCAGAATTTCCGGATTTCCGGCAAGAGCGCGTGCCACGAAAATCCGCTGCTTCTGGCCGCCGGAAATATTCGCGCCGCGGATGGCGAGCTCGTAATCCAGCCCGCGTTCCCTGACAAAATCCGCCTGCGCCGTATCAAGCGCCTTCCAGACCTCCTCATCGGAGATTTCCCGGCCGAGGCGGACATTCTCCGAAATCGAATCGTGGAAAATGATATCATTCTGGAATACGGTTCCGAACCTGCACTTCAGGTCTTCGTCCGTATAGGCCTTGACATTCCGCCCGTCCACATAGACGGCGCCGCTGTTCACATCAAAATAGCGCATCATCAGATTGATGATGGTGGATTTTCCGGAGCCGGTGGCTCCGATGATTCCGAGCGTTTCACCCTTCTTCAGGCTGAAGCTGATGTCGTGCAGCGCGTTTTCGCCCTTGCCGTAGGCAAACTGAAC
>CAMPAR010000044.1 GCA_946632055.1 uncultured Lachnospiraceae bacterium | reverse complement strand
CGTCCCAGCGAAGATCGCTTTTCTCGCGGACGGCGCCGATCAGGTTGCCGCTGTCGAGATAGTAATGAATTCCGTGTTTCTCGCAGATTCTGCCGATTTCCCGGTACAGGATATGACCGCCGTCATGAATCTTCTTTAACGCGACTGTCGTTGCTTCATCAAAAGTGACCATTATAATTCCTCATCCATCAGCGGAATGAACATATTTTTCTTCAGTTCCTCCCGCGGAAGGAACGGCGCAAGGTCCTCCAGGGGCGGGCTCACAAGCGTCCCGTCCGGAAGTCGTTTCGTACTGCTCTTCGGCTCCCACACCTGCTCCGTATCCGTGAAAATTTCCGTAAATACCGGGCCTTCCGTCTTCAGCGCCTGATCCACCGCCGCCTTCATTTCGGCGTTGGAATGCGCGGAAAAATAGGGATATCCGAAAGCTTCGGCAATCTTCCTGAATTCCGGGAAGGAAAGATCTCCGGATTCCGGGCCGATGCCCACCTTCGTATGATGCCCGAAGAGATTCGTCTGCGTGATGCGGATCGAGTGATAGCCGCTGTTGTTGATGAGGAAGATCTTCACCGGAAGGCGGTTCGTGAGGATCGTCATCAGCTCCTGCAGGTTCATCATGATCGATCCGTCGCCCTCAAGGCATACGGTGTCCCGTCTTCCGCCGGCGATACAGGTACCGATCGCGGCGGGAAGTCCGTATCCCATCGAGGCCACCGCGCTGTTATTTGCGAGGCGGCTGCCCTTTTTAATGACATAGGCCTGATGGCCGACGACGCAGCAGGCGCCGTTTGAAACCGCAGTCAGGCTGTTCTCGGGGAGCGCCGCGGAAAGCGTGCGCACAAAGGCGTACACATTCGCGGTCTTTCCGTTTTCCTCAAAGTGACGCGGAAGGGCCGCGGGATATGCTTCCTTCCAGCGGCGGCAGGCAAGGAGCCAGTCCTGACCCTGAAAGACCTTCTCGTCCCCCGCAAGGGAATCCAGCTTCGTCAGGAAATCCTTCGCATCCGCCCAGACGGGCATCTCCACATGCAGCGTCGGCTTCTTCAGTTCGCCGCTGTCGATGTCCACCATAATCACCTCGGCTTCTCTCGCCCAGGTTTTCCAGTTGTAGCCGACCTGCCGGATGGAAATCCGGGTCCCGACCGCCAGCACGAGATCCGCGTTCTGCACCGCGAAATTCCCGGCCCGGTCGCCCATATTTCCGCCGCGCCCGCAGTAAAGCGGGTGCTCGTCCTCTATGAGGTCGATCGCGTTCCAGTAGGTAACGATCGGAATATTCAGTTTTTCAAGCACCGAGCGGAAGCATTCGTAAGCGCCGGAAAGCCGGATGCCGTATCCGGCGTAGAAAACCGGCCGCTTTGCCCGGCGGATTTTTTCGAGCACCGTAAGAACCGTTTCTTCCGGAACCGGAGGCGGAAGGAGCCGGTCGTCCTCCGCTGGATCATAGCCCTCGAGCTCCTCCGTTTCGATGAAAGCCCCCTGGAAGTTCACGGGAATATCCACCCATACCGGACCCGGGCGCCCCGTGACGGCAAGATGCCAGGCTTTTTCGAGTTCATACCGGATCCGGAGCGGGTCTTCAATCATGACGGCGTATTTCGTCATGGCCGAGACCGCACGCGTGATGTCAAACTCCTGGTCTCCCATCGCACGGACCGCGGCGCCCGCTTCCTTCCAGGCATACCGCGCTGTCGTGTCATAGCGCACCTGACCGCTCACGATAAACATCGGGATGGAGTCGAGATATCCGCCGAGTACGCCTGTCAAGGCATTCGTGCCCCCGGGTCCGGTCGTCACGCAGACCGCGGCGATCCGGTTGTCGAGCCGCGCATAGGCTTCCGCCGCGATGGCCGAGGCCTGTTCGTGATGATTGTAGGTCACATGAAGCTTCTCATGATGTCCGAAGGCATCATTCAAATGCATGGCGCCGCCTCCGACCACGCTGAACACGTCCGTTACGCCGTGATCCGCCAGAAAATCCGCCACATAATCCGCCAGTCTGATTTTCATACCGCCTCCGTCAAAAAGAAAAGGGACACCGGTTCAGGCTTCTTTCCTCAGTCCGAAGAATCCGATGACCGCATACATCAGGAACTTGAACACATTGGCGCCGAGAATGCCGGCCGCCATGCCCGTAATCCCGAAATTCAGGATCAGGGGAATCGTCAGTCCGAAAAAGACCGCGATGTACGAAATGCTCACGATCAGCTGGTTGCGCGTCCGGGTATAGCGGAGCACAATCACCATCATCGTATTGCAGATAAAGAACACCACCTGTCCGGCGTTTGCCATGAGAAAGAGCGGCTTCACGGTCTCATAGTAATCCCGGTAGAACAGCCACACAAAGAGATGCGAGCCAAAAACCGCGAGGAGCGTCGCAAGCAGAAAGACGCCGAGCATCAGAAGAAGAATCTTCAGGAATCCTTTCCGCGAAAGGCCGCCCTCTTTTCTTGAAATATGTCCGGAAAGCACGCCGTTTAGGGGCGTTGAGACGAGAGACACGATTTTCCCGACCAGGCTCGCATAATAGTAGAGCGAGGTCAACTCGTCCCCGTTTGAAACGAGAAGCGGCAGCAGCATGCGGTCCGCGGCCGAAACCGAGTCGGACAGCAGAAAAGAGCCGGACAGAGAAAACAGCACCTTCAGATGCTGTCCGAATCTGCCGGTTCTTCTGAAAAAGGGCCGCCGGTAAATGCCGCTGAAAATCACGGCGTAGAGGATCGCGAAAAGCTCTCCGCAGAGGAAAATCAGGATCCACTGCCCTGTCACGTAAAACAGCAGCAGGCCGAGGAGATACCCGGCGCCGGCCGCAATATAAAACAGCGAGTAGTGTCCGTATTTCAGCTCCAGCCGGAAGCCCGCGTCGCTGTAAAAGCGGACGGTCGTCGCGTAAATCACCGCGAAGACGCCGAAGAAGCCCGCGCCCGCGGAGTCCCGCTTCACAAGAACCGCGAGAAGCGTGATCGCCAGCACGATGACCGCGGAAATCAGCAGGAAGATATTATACTCCCCGTTTTCGGTCTCTTTTTCTTCGGAGTAGATCTTCAGCCTTCCGTAATTTGCTCCGCATCCGAAGGCCGAGCCCATCAGCGTCGCAAGCGAGGTAAAGAACAGGATTCTTCCCTGCATGGCCGCCCCGCTCTGCCGTTCGATCGCCGGATAGACGAGCAGGCTCAGGACCGCATTCATGACGGCCAGTCCCATCGAGCCGAAGACGAAATCGCGGAATACTTTTTTCAGGCGCTGCATCATCACTGCTCCCCGTCCCCGGTTTTTTCGTCTTTGTCCGCGTCATCCTCCCAGTTTCCGATCCGCTCCTCCTCCACAACGAGAGGCCGCTTCATCACGCGCTGATTGATCGAGAGAATGTATTCGCCGATCAGGCCGATGAACAGAAGCTGCATCGAACCGAGCACCGTCACAAGGAGAATGAGCGGCGCGATGCCGGCCTGATAGCCGTACCAGTCGGTCAGCTTGCGGATCAGGAAATAAACCGCCACGGCGAAGCTTGCAAAGGAGCCGATAAAGCCGATAAAGGTCGCAAGCCGGAGGCCGATTTTCGTATAGGAGGTGAAGGACAGCATCGCGCCGTCGTAAAGCGTGTAGAAATTATTGTGCGTTTTCCCGGCGCGGCGCTTCGGCTGGGTGTAGCTGATTTCCTTGTGCCGGAAGCCGAGCTCCGCGACGACGCCGCGAAGGAAGGGCGTCGGATCGTCCAGCTTTTTCAGCACCTCGATGAACTGCCGGTCATACAGGCCGAAGCCGGTAAACTGCTTGATCTGCTCCACGTTGGACCATTTCTTGATAAGCCAGTAATAGATGCTGCGAAGGCGGTACACCAGCGGATTTTCATCGCTCTTCGTCTTGACGCCGATGACGATCTTATAGCCTTCCTCCCAGCCCTTCACAAACTCGCGGATCATCTCGACCGGGTCCTGGAAGTCGCAGGCGAGAAGCACCGCGGCGTCTCCCTGCATCTGCATGAGCCCGTAGTACGGCGAATTGAACTGGCCGAAATTCCTGGCGTTCAGGATCGCCTTCACCTTCGGGTGGGAGGCCGTGATCAGCCGCAGAAGATCCCGGGTCCGATCCCGCGAATCGTTGTCGATAAAAATAATTTCATAGTCGTACTGCGGGAGCGCGTCGTGAAATTCCTTCTCGACGGCCTCCGCCATGGCCTGTACGTTTTCTTCTTCATTGTAGCATGGAATCACTACACTGATTTTCTTCATGTTGAATACTCCGATAATGCCCGGGAACCGGGCGCTGTTATTCTTCCCGCTCGCGCCGGACCCATTCGATCGTCTTCCGGATGCCTTTCTCAAAAGCGGTCTTCGGGACAAAGCCCGTATCTCTTTGAAGTTTCGAGATATCCGCCTCAAGATGCATCGGCTGATTCTCCGGATAGGGAAGATCTCCGAGCCCGAGAGGCAGGGACGGGTCGATGCTGTCCCGGATCAGCTCAATATATTCCTTCAGGGGCCGCGCTGCACCGGAGCCGAGGACATAGGCTTCCCCGCCTCTTCCGCTTAAGGAAAGCGCGATCATCGCGCGGGCGGCGTCATCGGCATACAGATAATCCCAGATCTGCTCTCCCTTCGTGAAGGAAGGCCGCTCCTTTCTTAGAAGTGTCCGGATCGTGTGCATGCACAGCGTATAATCATTGTCACAGGGCCCGTAAACGCTCAGAATCCGTGCCGTAATGAAGCGGATGCCCAGTTCCCTGCCGAGCGCCCTTCCGGCCTCTTCCGCGGCCTTTTTCGCGCTTCCGTAGGCATTCACGGGCTGCATCGGGGTGTCTTCCGAGAGAATTCCCTCGACCGGCCCGTACTGTGCCTGGGAACCGGCAAAAATCAGGCTGCCGGCGCCGCATTCCTTCGCCAGGCGAAGCGCCGTCAGGGTATACTCAATATTCCGCTCCTGAAGGCTCCGGTCATTCCTTGCTTCCCCGAATACGCCGTCCCATCCGAAGTGAAACCAGGCGTTTGCGGGTACCGGCTGAAAAGCGGAAAGCTCCGACAAGGCGCAGGGAACAATCGTGAGATTCCCGGTCTCCTTTGCGCGGTCCAGGTTCGAAAGCTTCCGGCTTCCCGGACGGACGAGCGCCGTAACGCGCACCCCGCTTTCCGTAAGAAGCGCCGAAAGCGCCGCGCCGATCATGCCGGTCGCGCCGGTAATCACCGCGGATTTCAGTCCGTGTTTTCGCAGGTCTTCTCTTTCCGTACTCAATCCCTCCCCCTCCGGACTTTCCCTCTTCAGATTTTCACTGCCTCATGCAGCATTTTCGCCATATACCGCAGCTTTTCCTCCGTCATGCCGGGATACACGCCGAGCCAGAAGGTGTTCTCCATAATCCGCTCCGTATTCGCAAGATCGCCGACGACGCGGTAGGCCCTGGTATTCCGGTAGGCGTCGAAGCAGGGATGACGGAGAATATTGCCGGCAAAGAGCATGCGGGTCTGGATGCCGTGATTTTCCAGGAAGGGCACCACCTTCTTCCGGTCCGTATTGTCCTTACAGGTCAGAAGGAAGCCGAACCAGGAAGGATCCGAGCCCGGAAGCGCTTCCGGGAGGATGAAGAACTCCCGAAGATCCTCGATCTGCGCCTTCAGAAACGCGAAGTTCTCCTTCCGCCTATTCGCAAAGCCCGGGAATTTATCAATCTGCGCGCAGCCGACTGCCGCCTGCAGATCCGTCGCCTTCAGATTATAGCCGAAATGCGAATACACATACTTGTGGTCGTAGCCCTCCGGCAGTTCGCCCCGTTTTCCGTCAAAGCGGTGACCGCAGAAATTGTCGCGGCCGGGCGGGCAGACGCAGTCGCGTCCCCAGTCCCGGAGAGAACGCACGATCCGGTGAAGAAGCGGGTTCTTCGTATAGACGGCGCCGCCCTCTCCCATGGTCATGTGGTGCGGCGGATAGAAGGAGGAAGTCCCGATATCTCCGACGGTTCCGGTGAACTTCTGGCTCCCGTCCACAAACGCCCGGGAACCGAGCGCGTCGCAGTTATCCTCTACGAGCCACAGTCCGTGCCGATCGCAGAAATCCTTCACTTTCTGCAGGTCGAAGGGATTTCCAAGCGTATGGGCGATCATGACCGCCTTCGTCTTTTCGGAATACGCCTCTTCCAGCATCGAAGCATCGATATTGTACTGGGGAATCGTCACGTCCAGGAATACCGGAACCGCGCCGTACTGCAGGATCGGCGCGATGGTCGTCGGGAAGCCGCAGGCCACCGTGATCACTTCGTCACCCGGCAGGACTCTGCGTTCCTTCAAAAGCGGTGAAGTCAGCGCCATAAAGGCAAGAAGATTCGCCGAAGACCCGGAGTTTACAAGAGAAACATTCGAAACGCCGAGATACTCCCCGAATTTCCGTTCAAATTCATCCGTATAGCGCCCCGCGGTCAGCCAGAATTCCAGCGCGGAGTCCACGAGGTTTTTCATCTCCTCCTGATCGTATACGCGGGAGGCGTAGGGAATCCGGTCGCCCTCCCGGAAGGAGGAATCCTTTTCATGAAACTGATGATAATAGGCTTCGACGGCGGACAGGATTTCCGCTCTCGCCTCAGCCTCGGTCTTATTTTCAAACATATATTCTCCCTGCGTAAAGTTCTTCACGCGTACCTCTTAATTCGTCTCGAAATACGCCCGGATTTCCGCCTCCATGCAGGCGTTCTTGTCTTCGGCGCGCACATATTCCACGGTCCTTCGGACCGCTTCCTTCGCGCTCCAGCGCGGCGTCCATCCGAGGCTTTCCCGGATTTTCGTATTGTCCAGTCTTAAAAAGCCCGCCTCATGAGGACCATTCTCCGCTTCGGCGTGCCATGTAAGTCCTTCGCCGTAATATTCGCAGAAGGCGCCGGCAAGCTCGCCCGTTGTCAGGCAGTCCTTAAGATCCGGCCCGACGTTGTAATATCCGGCCTTCGAGGCGTCCGTCCACTGTTCCTTAGCGATCGCAAGATAAGCCGCGAGCGGCTCCAGCACATGCTGATACGGCCGCACGGAATTCGGATTGCGCACAAGAATCGGCCTCCCGGCTTCCGCCGCCCTCACGCAGTCCGGCACGATGCGGTCCTTCTGGTAATCGCCGCCGCCGATCACATTTCCGGCGCGGGCCGTAGAGACCGCGATGCCCGCCGCATCGAGGAAGGAGCGCTTATAGCAGTGCGTCACAAGCTCCGAGCAGGACTTGGAATTCGAGTACGGATCATAGCCGTCCAGCGGATCCGTTTCCTTAAAGCCCCGGTTCTCCTCCGGATTCTCATAGACCTTATCCGTCGTCACGTTCAGGACGGAGCGGACGGAGGGCGCCTCACGCACGCACTCCATCAGGTAGAGCGTCCCGAGCACATTGGTTTCATAGGTCAGCACCGGCTTCTCGTAGGAGGTCCTCACAATCGGCTGCGCCGCGAGATGAAACACGATCTCCGGCCGGAAATCGGCAAACACTTTCCGAAGACTGTCAAGATCGCGGACATCGCCCCGGAGGTCCCGGCCTTCATAAAGCGCCGAAATGACGGCTTCCGTGAACAGGTTCCGCTCGGTCGGCGGCTCCAGAGAATAACCGCAGAGCGTTGCGCCGGCCATCGAAAGGATCTTCGAGAGCCAGCTTCCCTTAAAGCCCGTATGTCCGGTGATCAGCACCCTTTTATTTTCAAAAAAACTCAGGTTCATAGAAAAACAGATGACTCCAAATGTTCATTTGGAGTCATTGTATCACAGCTTGATGATATTGTCAAAAAATATTCTCTTTTACGCGTCCTGCGCTTCCGGCTTCTGCAGCACCTCATCGAGGATGACAAGAATCTCTTCTCTCCCTTCTTTGGTTTCCGCGGAAAACGGAATCAGGCGTTCTTCCTTCGTCATCTGCAGCTTTTTACGGATGACGGGCAGCATTTTGTTCTGCTCGTTCCGGCTCAGCTTGTCTTTCTTCGTCGCGATTACGACCGGTGTGAAGCCGCTCTCCCGGATCCAGCCGATCATCTGCACGTCGTTCGCCGTCGGCTCGTGCCGCATATCGACGAGCAGGAAGACCTGCTTCAGCATTTGCGACTGCCGGAGATACTTCTCGATCATCTTCCCCCACTTCGCCCGGGTTTCCTCGGAAACCTTCGCGTAGCCGTAGCCGGGAAGATCGACAAGGTATAAGCTGTCGTTCAGGCTGTAATAATTGATCGTCTGCGTTTTTCCGGGCTGCGAGGAGGTTCTCGCGTAGTTTTTCCGCTGAATCAACGCGTTCAGGAGCGAGGATTTACCGACGTTCGACCTTCCCGCGAAGGCGATTTCGGGCTTGTCCGTCTCCGGAAGCCGGCTGGTAATGCCGATGACGATATCCAGATTGACTTTTTTAATAACCATAGAAATCTCTAATTGTGGCTGATCCTCCGATTGTCCGAAGGCTTTAAGCGCTCTCCTCGAGCCTTGCGGCGCGCCGGGCGCGGATCTTCGGTCCTTCCTCGCCGAGGACGGTTTCCTTCGTCACGATACATTCGCCCGCGTTGTCGTCCGAAGGCAGATCGAACATGATGTCCTTCATGACTTCCTCGATAATCGCTCTCAGGCCTCTCGCGCCGGTCTTCCGCGCGTAGGCTTTCTTCGCGATTTCACGCAACGCGTCCTCTTCGAAGGTCAGCTTCACGCCGTCCATGTCGAAAAGCGCCTGATACTGCTTCGTCAGCGCGTTCTTCGGCTGCGTCAGGATGGAAACGAGCGCGTCTTCGTCCAGAAGGTCGAGGCTCACCGTCACTGGCACACGGCCGATCAGCTCCGGGATCAGGCCGAATTTCACGAGATCCTCCGGAAGCACCTGCTTGAACAGCGCGCTGATATCCTGCTCGGACTTGTCGACCACCTTGGAATTAAAGCCGATGGAACCGGATTCCTGCCGGGATTCAATGATCTTCTCGAGGCCGTCAAAGGCGCCGCCCACGATGAAGAGAATATTCGTGGTGTCGATCGGGATGCATTCCTGCTGCGGATGCTTCCTGCCGCCCTGCGGCGGAACATTCGCCATCGTTCCTTCGATGATCTTCAGGAGCGCCTGCTGGACGCCCTCGCCGGAAACATCGCGCGTGATCGATACATTTTCGCCCTTCTTGCTGATCTTGTCGATTTCGTCGATATAGATGATGCCGGTTTCGGCGCGCTCGATATCATAGTCCGCGGCCTGGATCAGCTTCAGAAGAATGGTCTCGACGTCTTCACCGACGTAGCCCGCCTCCGTGAGGGAGGTCGCGTCCGCAATCGCGAAGGGCACGTTCAGAAGGCGCGCCAGCGTCTGCGCGAGGTAGGTCTTGCCGGAGCCCGTCGGGCCGATCAGAAGCACATTCGACTTCTGAATTTCCACATCGGTCGCGGACTGATTCAGAATCCGTTTGTAATGATTGTAAACCGCGACCGAAAGCGCCCTCTTCGCGGCGTCCTGCCCGATCACGTATTCATCCAGCCGTTCCTTGATTTCCCGCGGCTTTAAAAGACGGATTTCCTGATCGGATACGTGACCCTCGTCCATCTCGTCCTTCAGAATTTCTTCACAGAGTTCCACGCACTCGTCGCAGATATAAATGCCCCGCGTCCGGCCGGCAATCAGTTTCTTGACTGCGCCGCTTTCCTTCCCGCAGAATGAACAGCGGAACTGATCTTCATCTCGATTCGCCATTTGATCTCCTGTCAGTGATAATGATTCGGCGCCGCGATCCCGGCGCCGAACCCGTTCTTTAATGGTTTCTGATAATCTCGTCGATTAAGCCGTAGGCCTTGGCCTGCTCCGCGTCCATCCAGTTGTCGCGGTCCGTATCCTTCTTGATGGTCTCGAGGTCCTGGCCCGTAAACTCGGAAAGCATGCGGTTCATGCGGTCCTTGATCTTCAGGATGTGCTCAGCGGCAATCTGAATCTCGGTTGCCTGTCCCTGCGCGCCGCCCAGAGGCTGATGAATCAGGATCTCGGAATTCGGCAGGGAATAGCGCTTGCCCTTCGTGCCGCCCGCAAGCAGGAACGCGCCCATGGAAGCCGCCATGCCCACACAGATCGTCGCCACATCGCACTTGATATACTGCATGGTATCGTAGATGGCCATGCCCGCGGAAATGGATCCGCCGGGGCTGTTGATATACAGGCTGATGTCCTTGCCCGGGTCTTCCGACTCGAGGAACAGAAGCTGCGCCACCACAAGACCGGCCGTCACTTCATTGACTTCTTCTCCCAGGAAAATGATCCGCTCTTTGAGGAGTCTCGAATAAATGTCGAACGAACGCTCCCCGCGGTTGGTTTCCTCAATAACTACAGGTACTAAGCTCATGGGATTCTCCTTATTTTGAGATCAGTTCAACCGCCTTCTGGATGGCAAGGTCATTCTTGATATTCTCCTTGTCGGTATCGCTTAAGTAGGTTTCCAGCTGATCCGCTTCCATCTGGTACATCTTTGCCATATTCTCAATCTCGGCCTTCACGTCATCCTCGGAGATCTCGATGTTTTCCTTCTTCGCGATCGCGGAAAGCACCAGAGAGTTTTTAATTCTGGTCTCCGCCTGATCTTTCATCTGGTTCTGCAGATCCTGAGCGGTCTGGCCGGTGTACTGCAGGTAGGTCTTCATATCCAGGCCCATCTGCTGCATGCGCTGCGCCTGCTCGTTCACAAGCTGGCGAGCCTGATCGTCGATCATGGCCTGCGGAATATCCATCTCAGCGTTTTCAACGGCCTTCTTCAGGACTTCGTCGCGGTATTCGTTATCGAGCTCGCCCTGCTTCTTCTCAGCCAGTTTCTTCTTCACGTCCTCGCGGTACTCGGCGAGCGTGTCAAAGTCGGAAACCTCCTCCGCGAACTCATCGTCGAGCTCCGGAAGCTCCTTCTTCTTGATGCTGTTTACCTTGACCTTGAAAAGCGCCGGCTTTCCGGCCAGATTCTCGGCATGATAGTCCTCCGGGAAGGTGACATTTACGTCCACCTCGTCGCCGGCGTTCTTTCCGACCAGCTGATCCTCAAAGGTATCGATGAAAGAATGAGAGCCGAGCTCAAGTTCGTGGTTCTCGCCCTTTCCGCCGTCAAAAGCTTCGCCTTCACAGAAACCTTCATAATCGATCACCACGATATCGCCCATCTCGGACGGACGATCCTCCACGGTGATGGTACGGGCGTTCTGTTCGCGGGTCTTCTGAAGTTCGTTTTCCACCTCTTCATCGGTGACTTCCGCGGTCTTCTTCTCTACACCGAGGTTCATATATTCGCCGAGAGTGACTTCCGGGCGAACGGCGGCTTCCGCCGTGAAAATAAAGGGCTTGCCCTTTTCAACCTGCGTTACATCGATCTCCGGCTGGGAGACAATATCCAGCGCCTTGCCTTCTTCGCTGTCCAGCGCCTTCTGGTAGGCATCGGGAATCAGGCTGTTCGCCGCATCTTCATAGAACACTTCCGGGCCGTACATTTTCTCAATCATAAAGCGGGGCGCCTTGCCCTTTCTGAAGCCCTGAATCTGGATCCTGTTTCTGTTTTTCAGATAGGCCTGCTGCATCGCATTTTCAAAGTCATCCGCACTGACTTCGATGGTCAGCTTCACCATGTTGTGGTCCAGTCTTTCAATTATCATTTGTTTTCTTTCCTCCTGACTAATCGGGTAAATCCGTTCGCTCTTATGCCGTCCATTCGCATAGAAAGCCTTCGCATTTCATAATCCGATACATTATAGCACAAAAAAAGCGGTCCTGCAATCACTTCTTCACAAAGGATTCGATCTCTTCCTTCAATGCCGGAAGGAGCTCGCTTTCCGGCAGTTTTCGGATCACTTCGCCGCCGCGGATCAGGATACCAACGCCTTTTCCGCCCGCAATGCCAAGATCCGCTTCCCTCGCTTCGCCGGGCCCGTTCACGACGCAGCCCATCACGGCGATCTTTAAATCCAGCTCCGGGTAGCCCTTGACGAGCTCTTCCACCTCTCCCGCGAGCTTCACAAGGTCAATTTCCGTGCGTCCGCAGGTCGGGCAGGAAACGACCTCGATGCCTCCCTTCCGGAGTCCCAGCGTCTTCAGAATCTGCTTCGCGGATTCCACCTCGTGCACCGGGTCTCCCGTTAAGGAGACGCGGATCGTATCGCCGATGCCCTCGTTCAGGATCAGGCCGAGTCCGATGGCGGATTTGATATTCCCGCGGATCAGTCCGCCGGCTTCCGTAATGCCGACGTGCAGCGGATAGGGGCATTTTTCCGCGATCATCCGATGCGCCGCGTACGACATCATGACGTCCGAGGACTTGATGCTGACCACGATGTTGTCATAGCCGCAGTCCTCGATCGCCGCAACCTCCGAAAGCGCGCTCTCCACAAGCCCTTCCGCCGTCACGCCGTGGTATTTTTCCACGAGGCTCTTCTCCAGCGACCCGGAATTCACACCCACGCGAAGCGGAATGTTCCGCTCCTTCGCAGCCCGCACGACCTCCATCACCCGCTCCTTCGAGCCGATATTGCCGGGATTGATGCGCACCTTGTCCGCACCGTTTTCGATGGCCGCAATCGCCAGCCGCCAGTCAAAATGAATGTCCGCGACGAGCGGAATGTGGATCGCGTCCTTAATTCTTCGGAAGGCCTTCGCGGCCTCCATCGTCGGAACCGTCGAGCGGATGATCTCGCATCCGGCCTTCTCAAGCTCCAGAATCTGGCGGATCGTGCTTTCGGCATCCTCCGTTTTGGTATTCGTCATGGACTGAATGAGGATCGGATTTCCTCCGCCGATCACGCGGTCTCCGATCCGGATCGTCCTTGTCTTTTCACGTGGCTGCATATTTCACCTTACATTTCATCCCGCATCAGCGGAAAAACACTTTCATGATATCATTGAAGAGCACGACGATCATCAGGCCGAACATCAGGATAAAGCCGGCGATCGTGATGACGCCCTCCATCTTCTTCGGCACGGGCCGCCGGATCACGGCTTCCACGATCAGGAACAGCAGCTTCCCGCCGTCGAGCGCCGGGATCGGCAGCAGATTCATGATGCCGAGGTTCGCGGAAATCAGCGCCGTAAAGTTCAGGAGGTTGATCAGGACCCAGTAGGCCGTCACCCAGAAGGATTCCTCTTTCGTGTCCTCAGCGACCTCCGTCACGATATCGTTCACCATGCCCGCCATGCCGACCGGGCCGGAAAGATCGTTCAGACCCAGTTTTCCGCGCAGCAGCAGCCCGAGGCTCTTGATCACCGCGCCGGTATTGTACTTGAAATCATAGAATCCGTACTGGAAGACCTGGAACACATTCAGATCCTTCGTCCGGTACGGCGCGTAGATTCCGATCATGTAGCTGCCGCTCTCTTCGTTGTACTGCGGCGTGATTACGGCCGTCTTTTTCTCACCGTCACGAAGGTAGGTCACATTCACGGTTTCGCCTTCGTGGAGCGCCATGAAAATAGAGATGTCCTTGAACTGATGCACCCGCGTGCGGTTCAGCCGGATGATTTCATCCCCTTCCGTGAGTCCCGCTTCCGCCGCCGGACTGTTCTCGACGGTCCCGGCGATTTTCGTCGTGGAGACGCCGATGAGCGCCACCAGGATCACGGAAAACACCAGCGCCAGGATAAAGTTGAATACCGGTCCCGCGAGCGTAATCGACATGCGCGCCCAGACGGATTTATTCGCATAAGCATGATCCTCGTCCATGTCGACCTTCTCGCCCTCGAGCGAGGGGTCCGGAACGAAGGATTCGTCGCCGAGCATCATGCAGTATCCGCCGAAGGGCACCCAGCGTACGACGAAATTCGTGCCGTTCTTTACTTTCGAGAACATCTTCGGCCCCATGCCGATCGAAAATTCCACGACGCCGACGTCGTTCTTCTTGGCAAGAAGAAAATGCCCGAATTCGTGGAAGAAAATCAACAGACCGATGATGAAGATAAAGGCGATGATGCTGACTACAGTTGACAATTTAATACCTCACAGACTTTTTCTTCGGCGGCAAGGATCCTCTCAAGATCCGGATTTTCCTCGTACGGCACCGCAAGAAGCGCTTTTTTGATGGATTCGATAATGTCCGGATAGTTTAGTTTTCCCTGAAGGAAACGCTCCACCGCCCATTCATTCGCCGCATTGAAGACCGTCGGCGCGTTTCCGCCCTTTTTTCCGGCTTCCACGGCGATTTTCAGCGCTTCGAAAACTTCCGGATCCGGCGTTTCCACCGCGATAGACCGCATGGTTGAAAAATCCAGCCGCTTTCCGGGGAGAACTCTTCTCTCCGGATAATAGAGCGCGTACTGGATCGGCAGCTTCATGTCCGGCGTTCCGAGCTGGGCCATCACCGCGCCGTCCTCAAACTCCACCATGGAGTGAATGATGGACTGCGGCTGCACGACCACCTCGATATCGTCGTAATCCACGCCGAAAAGCCAGTGGGCTTCCATGATTTCAAGTCCTTTATTAACCATGGTCGAGCTGTCGATCGTGATTTTCTGTCCCATGCTCCAGTTCGGATGCTTCAAGGCGTCCGAGACCGTCACCTTCTGCAACTGTTCCTTCGTATAACCCCGGAAGGGGCCGCCGGATGCCGTCAGCAGGATTTTCGAGATTCTGTTCCCCTCGTTTCCCTGAAGGCACTGGAAAATCGCCGAATGCTCCGAATCCACCGGCAGAAGACGCACGCCGTACTCCCGGATCATCGGCAGAATCAGATGTCCGGCGCAGACAAGCGTCTCCTTATTGGCGAGCGCGATGTCCTTTCCGGCGCGGATCGCCTCCATCGTCGGACGGATGCCGATCATCCCGACAACCGCCGTGAGAACGATCTCGGCGGAAGGCAGGCAGGCGGCCGCGACAAGGCCGTCCATTCCGGAAACGACGCGCACGGGAAGATCCCTAAGCCGCTCCTTCAGAACCGAAGCCTTTTCTTCGTCATAGACGCACACCAGCTCCGGAAGAAATTCCCTCGTCTGTTTTTCAAGCAGTTCGATATTCCTTCGGGCCGCGAGCGAAACGACGCGGATATCGCCGTTCCCGCGGACAATGTCAAGGGTCTGCGTGCCAATCGACCCCGTAGACCCCAGAAGCGCTAATGATTTCATCGGAATCCTTTCCCGTTAACGCATAAAGAATTTGACAACATAGAAAATAACCGGCGCGACAAAAATCACGGAATCGAAGCGATCCAGAAGTCCGCCGTGCCCCGGCATGATTTTCGAAAAGTCCTTGATATTGTGGCTTCTCTTGAAGGCCGAAGCCGCGAGATCCCCGATCATCGAGATCAGCGCCGCGGCCGCGCACGAGGCGCCGCAGGCAAAGACCGGATAATCGATGCGGACGAATTTCGAGCCGAAAAGCGCTCCGTACATCGCACCGAGGAAGGCTGCCCCGAGCACGCCGCCGACCGCGCCTTCAATCGTCTTCTTCGGACTTAAATCCGGCGCCATCTTGTGCTTTCCGAAGACAATGCCGATGCAGTACGCGGAAAGATCGCAGCCCCAGGCGCCGAGAAGGATCAGCCACAGAAGGAACACGCCGTCGTCCATCACCCGGATCCGATACATGAACCCGAGCAGGAAGACCACATAAAACAATCCGAAGAAAGCATACAACGCTTCTGTGACTTCCGTGTGAACAAAATGGAAAACATAGACGCCCATGATCGCGAAGAATCCGAGGATCAGCGCCGCCGGAAGATACTCCTCCAGCTGAAGGGCCATAATGATCCACAGCAGAACGCCCGAGGCGTATCCGGCGATTCCCACCGGGCGCCTTGAGATTCCGGCCATTTTATAGAATTCCCAGAGCCCGATCATGCTGATTGCAAAGATGACGGCATAGAAGAACCATCCGCCGAGCACCCCGGTGGAGACCACGATGGCGAGCAGGATGATTCCGCTGACAAAGCGCGTGATCAGGTTTTTGTAATCAATCTTTTTCAGAGAATTTGCCATATTCCGCCTCACTCTGAACTTTTCTCTTCAGCCGCGTTTCCCGCCGCCGGTACACCGCCGAATCTGCGTTCCCTGCGGTTGAAGCTTTCGATGGCCTTTTCAAGCTCAGCCCGGTTGAAATCCGGCCACAACACATCCGTTACATAGAACTCCGTATAGGCGCACTGCCACAGCAGATAGTTGCTGAGCCGCATTTCGGAACCCGTCCGGATGAGAAGATCCGGATCCGGCATGAAGGCGGTATCGAGCTCGGACGCGATCAGTTCCTCCGTTACGTCGTCCGCCCTGATTTCGCCCTTTTCGACCTTTTTCGCGATCTTCGTCACCGCGCGCCGCATTTCATCCCGCGCGCCGTAATTCACGGCGATGACAAAGGTGAGCCCCGTGTTCCCCGCCGTTTCTTCCTCGAGCCGGTCAAGCCCCCGGATGATATCCTCGGAGAATTTCGTCCGGTCTCCGATCATCCGCACGCGGACATTGTTGTCCTTCGCGATCACGAGAAGCCGCCGCATGTAGAAACGGAACAGCGTCATCAGCGCCGATACTTCTCCCTCGTCGCGCTTCCAGTTTTCCGTGGAAAATCCGTACACCGTCAGATACCGGATTCCGAGTCTTGCCGCGTCCTCGACGGTTTGTTCCACGGTTTTACAGCCTTCCTTATGTCCCATGGACCGCGGAAGGCCGCGTTTTTTCGCCCATCGCCCGTTGCCGTCCAGAATGATCGCAACATGCTCCGGGATTACATACTTTTCGTTCATACAGCTTTCTTTCTTTTACAGCAAAGTCACAGAGCCGGACGCCTCTTTCCTGCTTCCGTCCTCTGTGACTTTCAGCTGCTTATATCAGATGGTCATGACCTCGTCGGTCTTTTTCGCCGCGGCTTCATCGATCTTTTTGATGAACTGGTCGGTCAGCTTCTGAGAACGCTCTTCGCCTTCCGTCCGCTCATCTTCCGTGATTTCGGAAGCCTTTTCCATTTTCTTGATCTGCTCGTTGGCATCCCGGCGGATATTGCGGATCGCGACCTTCGCCTCCTCCGCTTTCTTCTTGATGTCCTTCGCCAACTCCTTACGACGCTCTCCCGTCAGTTCCGGGAAGACCAGCCTTACGGTCTGTCCGTCCGTGGACGGATTGATGCCGATGTCCGAAGCCTGAATGGCCTTGCAGATATCCTTGATGAGGCTCTTGTCCCAGGGCTGAATAACGATCATTCTCGCCTCCGGTACGGAAATGTTCGACACCGACTGCAGCGGAGACGGCGCTCCGTAGTAGCTTACGGTGAGTTTGTCCAGAAGGTGCGGATTGGCTCTTCCCGCACGGATCATCTGGTATTCTTCTTCGAGATTGGCCAGTGTTTTTTCCATCTTCTCTTCTGTGATCAATAATACCTCTTCCATGTCTGCCTCCCTTTTTTAGATTCCGGCTTCCGCACCGGTTTTATTTTCAGTCCGCTGTCACCACGGTTCCTTTGATTTTTCCGGCCAGCGCATCCCGGATGGATCCCGACTCCCGAAGGTCAAAAACCGCCAGCGCCATCTTGTTGTCCTCGCACATGATCGACGCCGTATGGTCGATGACTTCAAGTTTTTTCTCCACGACTTCATGAATCGATACGGTATCGTACTTCACTGCATCTGGATTCACGCGCGGATCGCTGTCATATACGCCGTCGATGGCCTTTGCCAGCAGGATGACGTCCGCCTCGAGCTCCAGCGCCCTTAACACGATGCCGGTATCGGTCGAGAAATACGGATGACCGGTTCCTCCCGCGAAGAAGCACACTTTTCCGTCCTTCATGGCCTGCACTGCCGCATCCTTGCTGAACAGCTTCGTCATCGCTCCGACCTGGAACGGCGTGAAGATCTCGGTCTTCATCCCCTCCGAGCGGAACACCTCCGACACATAAATGCAGTTCATGACGGTCGCGAGCATGCCGATCTGGTCCGACTTCGTGCGGTCGATTTCCGTCCCGGTTCTGCCTCTCCAGTAATTGCCTCCGCCGATCACAATGCCGACAGAACTGCCGCT
>CAMPAR010000043.1 GCA_946632055.1 uncultured Lachnospiraceae bacterium | reverse complement strand
GCTTTTCACTCCTGGAAATGATCCTCAACGTAATCGACAATATCGCCGACCGTACGGAAGCCCTCGAGCTCCTCATCCGGAATCTTGATGCCGTACTCGTCTTCAATCGTCATCAGAAGCTGCAGCACATCCAGCGAGTCTGCGCCGAGATCCCCGATGATTTCCGCATCCGGCGTGATCCGGTCCGGATCCAGCCGAAGCTGTTCCGCGAGAATATCCTTTACTTTGTCAAACATGGTTTTCTTCCTCCTTGTAATTATCAAAACGATTTACGAAATGACCTTTTTATACTCCGGCAGCTCCGCCTCAATTCTCTCGGAGATTCCGGAAACCTGCATCTGTCTCGCCTGCTCGATGCACTTGCAGATCGCGGTGCCTTCCGAGGATCCGTGGCCCTTGACTACAACCTTCCGTGCGCCAAGCACCACCGAGCCGCCGTAATTCTGGTAATTCATGAAATCCTTCAGTTCCTTAAACATCGGTTTCATGAGCCCCGCGCCGAGCTTGTAGAGTGTTTTTTCATAAATTTTGGACTTGATGAGCTTCATCATCTGAAGCGCCGTCCCCTCCGCCGACTTCACCAGCACATTGCCGGAGAAACCGTCGCAGACCACGAGGTCAAAGTCCCCGGCGAGAAGCTCCCGCGCCTCCATGTTTCCGGCGAAATTGATGTTCGGCGTCTCTGAAAGGAGCTTATAGGCTTCCTTCCGGAGCTGGTCGCCCTTTTCCTCCTCCACGCCGATATTCAAAAGACCGACGCGCGGATTTTTCACCTGATAGACGCTTTCCAGATAAATGCTGCCCATGATCGCAAACTGCTGCAGCATATCAGCCGATATGTCCACGTTTGCGCCGCTGTCGCAGACGCCGACGATTCCGCCCGGAATCTTCGGCATAATCGGACAGAAGGTCGGACGGATGACGTTCTTCAGGCGTCCGATCCGAAGCTGTGCGGCCGCGACCAGCGCGCCTGTCGACCCGATGGACACAAGCCCGGAAAGACTGTCGTCTTCCCTTAAGAGCCGCACGCCCTTCATCATGGAGCTTTCCTTCTTGAGGCGGATCGCGTCCGTCGGCTTTTCGTCCACGCCGATGACCTCCGGCGCGTGCACGATTTCGATGCGCGAACTGTCAAAAGTCCTGCCTTCCAGCCCCTTTTTCAGTTCGGTTTCATCTCCTGTGAGGACAAGGGAAAGATCCGGGAATCTTTCCAGCGCGAGAAGCGCTCCGTCAAGGTTTACTGCCGGGCTCTTGTCGCCGCCATAGCAGTCCAGTACGATTTTCAGCATTTCTTTATTCTCTGCTCCTTCTGCCGCTTACCTGTGAACAGCATGGAAGGTCACTCCGACCCCGTCCGGGCCGCAGTGCGAGCCCGCCGTCGGATTCACGGCCTGATACGAAATCTCGCAGTCGCCGATCTTCTCGCGGATCGCCGCGGCGAGTTCCTCCGCCAGCGGAAGATTTCCCGTATGACCGATAATGATCCGGTGCTCCTTCACATTCTCTCCTAAGTCTACAACAACTTGTGCCAGATGGTCAAGTGCTTTTCTTCGGCCCTTTTCTTTTCCGACCGAAACCATTTTCCCTTCCGCGCTCATATAGATAATCGGACGGATTCCGATGAGATTTCCCATCGTCGCGGACAGTCCGCTGACGCGTCCGGAGCGCCGGAAGAATTTCAGGTCATCCGCCATGAAATACATCGCGTAATGGTCGACCTCCGTCCGGCCCCATTCGACGATTTCTTCGGCGCTTTTCCCTGCCTTATAAAGATCAGCGGCCGCAAGCGCGATGTTCCGGCTGATCGTTGTAATCCCTTTGGTGTCAATTTCATAGAATTTCCGTTCCGGATACCGCTCCGAAAGCTTCCTTAAGGCAAGATGCATGAAGTCAAAGGTATTCGTCATTGCCGCGGAAAAATGGACGTACAGAATATCGTTGCCGGCCGCAAATTCCGGCTCAAAATAGTCGATATACGCGGCTTCCGTGAGCGCACTGGTCGTCGGCAGCGTTCCCTGCCGAAGAAGCTCGTAGAAGGCGTCCGCGTCGAAGCTTTCAAAATCCACATAGGGATAGATCGTCTTCCCCTCATAGGAGTAGGGCATACTGATCAGCTTAGCTCCGTAACGCGCGGCATCCTCCGGCGTAATATCCATATCGGTATCCAAAAACAGTGTCAACATCCTTTGTTTCCCCTTTTTAAGCTTTTTCTTCTCAAATATATTCCAAATTTACAGCAGCTCCGCGGCCATCGCGATGCAGCCGAGAATTCCCTGATCATCGCCGCATCCGGGCGATACGATGTAGTGCTCGATATCGTCCAGCTCCGGCATGACAAGATAGCCGTGAATCATTTCCTTCACCTTCGCGCAGATCATCGGAAAGAGCTGGGTCTGCTTCATGACGCCGCCGCCCAGGATGATCCGCTGCGGCGACAGGATCATAATATAATCCACAATCGCCTGTGCAATATACCAGCTCTCCGTCTCCCAGACCTCCGGGCGGTCGGACAGCTCATAGGCCTTCATGCCCCAGCGTTTTTCAATCGCCGGGCCGGAAGCCATGCCTTCAAAACAGCAGTCGTGATTCGGGCAGATGCACTTGAAGTCATCGCCCGGCTTCTTTCCCATCATAATATGTCCGCCTTCCGGATGCAGCGCCCCGTGAAGCGGTTTTCCGTCCGCGATTACGCCGATCCCGATGCCGGTGCCGATGGTAATATAGACGCAGGAATCCACATCCTTCGCCGCCCCGAAGCGGTGTTCTCCGACAGCCGATCCGTTCACATCCGTATCAAAAGCCATCGGGACATGCAGCGCATTCCCGAGCGTACCGAGAATGTCGTAGTGACGCCAGGCAAGCTTCGGCGTCATCAGGATCGAGCCGTAGGTTTCCGACTTCCGGTTCAGGTCGATCGGACCGAAGCACGCAACGCCGAGAGATGCGATGTGCTGCCCCTGAAAATACCGGATGATCTCCGGCATCGTCTCCTCCGGCGTTCTGGTCGGAATCGTCCGCCGGTCAAATATCTTTCCTTCTTCATTTCCGACAGCGAGAACCATCTTCGTCCCGCCGGCTTCCAATGCTCCGATTCTCATATTTTCCGCCTGTTCTCCGGCTTCTTGCCGGAAACGAATATCCACTATGGCGCCGCGCCGGGATTTCTCCCGGACACGGCTTTTTCTTTGTCCTTACTTGGAGTAAACGAACGCGTAGGTCTTTCCTTCCTCGATCGGTGTGGAGTCCACGCCGGTCATGGCCATCTCGCCGTCCACATAGAAGCCCCAGAAAGACTGGTCCTTATCATAGTCCGCTTCGAGGCCGTTTACAACCTTTACATACAGACCGTATTCGCTGTCATCGCCGGAAATCAGTCCGGTTTTCACAAGCGCTGCGCCGACCGATTCTTCATCCGAATACAGGATGTCGAATTTGGTGACATTCCCCTTGTCGTCCGTGACTTCAAAGGGGAAGCTCTTCTCTCCGGCCCCGTAGGTTCCGGAGACTGCACTCTCTCCCGGCGTCACGCTTTCCTTCGCCTTTTTGCCGCAGGCTGCCGCACCCAGACTGATCGCCGCAATCAGCAGGACGGACAGCATGACAAGAAGACTCTTTTTCATGCTTTTCACTTTGGTTATTCTCCTTTAATCTATTGTCAGAAGACTCCGCCGGCGCCCGCAGCGTGCCCTGACCCTTCGGTTTTCGAAGGCGGCGCTTCTGTCTCCTGCTGTAATCATCCGGGTATTTCGACTTCGGTGCACGGCTTTCACCTTCTCAAGGGGCATTCCCCTCAATGGCGTTTCACCGCCTTCTTTCGGCCGGCATTTGCGGCGATGGCCGATAAAAGATCAGGCGGCAGCAGAAAGCCGCCGTAACAGAGGAGCTTCAGGCAGAACGCCGGAAACTCCCCTTTTGCACCACACGGCGACGGGCTCGTGCAGGAATCTCACCTGCTTCCCCGTAATAACTACCAAAATCAGTCAGCTTTTCAGCCCTCCAGAAGCCAGGCAAAGCCGTAGGGCTGCAGGCGGACCAGATTGACGATGTCCACCTCTTTTCCGGAGAGAAGGTTCAGGTAATGACCCGGGTCATGCAGGGAGAAAACCTGCTCCTCGGCGCTGAAATTATAGAGGCCGTAGAATTTCTGGCCCTCCTTGTAGCGGCCGAGCCCCAGCGTCTTTTCGTTATCGGTTCCGGGCGTCCACAGATCGGCGCCGCAGTCAAAGACATGATTTTCCTTCCGGAACTTCAGAAGCTTGGCTTTTTCTTTGGACTCCGCCGGCACCGGAATTCCGGACAGCTGGATGAACAGGGCGTTCACCATCGCGGAAAGCCGAGGATCTCCCGAGAGCTCTTCGATCGTGCCGCGCACGCCCCACTCGCCGGTTTCCTTATTCTTCACGCGGTGCGCCTTCGCCGGGCTTTCCTTGAAGGAGCCCGTGAAATAGCTCTGCAGGAATTTCCGGTGGCTCTCCTCGTTCATCCGGAGCATCTCGAGATAATTATAGTCGAGATCCCAGAAAATCCCCTCTTCCTCGTTTCTTGTACGATAGAAGATCTGATTCTCCGGAAGATGTCCGGTCTGATTCAGATAATTCTGCAGGAGGCGCGTGTCATGCGTCGCCGCCGTCTGCCAGATCGTGGCAAGCATGGTGGGATCGCTTAAAAGATGCAGCTCCGGCTTCTCCGGGGTTCCGAAGTACGGCAGATACTGTTCCGTCGCGCCCTTCACCGCGCCGTAGAGAAGCACGCACGGGCAGACGATTTCCACGCAGATGCGCAGGATCCGGAGCATGATATGCACCTTGGTCTTGTTCTGCCACTCCGTGCCCTGAATGCAGAAGAGCCTTCCGATTCCGTCGATTTCAACAAGTTCGGCGCCGGCATTCGCTGCCGCAAGAAGCGCCTTCACGGCGTGGTTCAGCAGCACCGGGTTTTCAAAATCCCCGGAAAGCACCAGCTTTTCCCGGGCTTCCTTCTGCCGGAGCATCCGGTCCTGTTCCTTCGCGCTGCGGTACCAGTTCATGTTGCAGAGCGCCGCGCGGTCCTTTCTCTTTAAGGAAGCGGAGCGGTCCTTGTAGGCCGCCGCCATAATTTTCAGAAGCTCATCAAAAACGTCCTTCCGGTCCCGGTAAAGCTCCGAATAAATAAACTGAAATTCACTGTAAAAGCGATCTTTTCTGATCTGAAATTCCGATGTCATATTTCCTCCAAAACAATCTGCCAGGACTGATATTCCTTGCTGTAATGCGGGATGTAAATGCCTCGGCTCATCAGTGTCCTGCCTGTAAGTACCGGCTCATTCATATAAAATGCGGCAAACAGCCGGCCTCTTTCATCCCCGATATGGCCCGGGATCAGCCGCAGCCGGTAGCTGCTCTCCGCCTTCAGTCCCCGAAGCGCCGTATAGACCGGCGTCAGGTTTGCGCGCACATGGTCATAAACCGCGGTAACGACCGCCTTCGACCCGTCTTTCTTGACTTCCTCGAAAACCGTGCAGCCCGGTCCGTCCGGCGGGGTCAGCCGGTAATAATCGCCCTGCTGGAGCGTCTCGTACAGCTCCTTGAAGACGCCGATTCCGCGGCGGATCTCCTCCTTTTCCGCATCCGTCAGCTTCGTCGGATCCAGCTCGTAGCCGAAGGTTCCGCTCATCGCGACGGCGGAGCGCGTCTCCATCGGCGTGTTCCTGCCGGTCTGGTGGTTCGGCGAGGCCGACACGTGCGCGCCCATCGTATTCACCGGATAGATGAAGGAGCTTCCGTACTGGATCATCAGCCGCTCGATCGGGTCGGTATTATCCGAGCACCAGATCTGCGGCGTGTAATACAGCATGCCGCAGTCGAAGCGTCCGCCGCCGCCGCTGCAGCCCTCGATGAGAAGCTCGGGGAAGCGGGTAAGGAGCGCGTCGAGGACCCGGTAAGTGCCGAGCACGAAGCGGTGCGCCATCTCGCCCTGACGGGACGCGGGGAGCGCGTGCGTGTACTTGTCGCAGACGCTGCGGTTGAAGTCCCATTTGACATACGAGACGCCGGAGGAGGCGATCACCGAGCACATTTTCTCAATGATGAAGTCCTGCACGTCTTCGCGGCTCATGTCGAGAATCAGCTCATGGCGGGAAAGATCAGGCTTCCTGCCGGGAATCGCAACCGCCCAGTCCGGATGCGCGCGGAACAGATCACTGTCCTCGGAAATCGTCTCCGGCTCGAACCAGATGCCGAAGCGCATGCCGAGCTCCCGGATCCGTTTCCCGAGCTCCGAAAGGCTCATGCCGAGCTTCTCTTCATTGGGGTCCCAGTCGCCGAGCGCGTTGTTGTCGCTGTTTCTCAAACCGAACCAGCCGTCGTCCATGACGAGCATCTCGATGCCGAGATCCTTCGCGGTCTTCGCGATATCCACGAGCTTTTCGCCGGTAAAGTTGAAATAAGTAGCTTCCCAGTTGTTGATCAGAATCGGACGCCGGCAGTCTCTCCACGGTCCGCGTACGATGTTCTTCCGGATGAAGTCGTGGAAGCGGCGGCTGATGCCGGAGAAGCCCTCCTCCGAGTAGGTCATCACTACCTCCGGCGTCGTAAAGCTTTCGCCGGGCTCGAGCACCCACTCAAAATTGTCCGGATGAATGCCGAAGACAAGCCGGGTCTGGTCGATCATATCCTTTTCCGCTTCGAAGAGGAATTCGCCGCTGTACACAAAGGTAAAGCCCCAGCATTTGCCCTGCGTCTCCGTCGCGTTCTTTTCCGAGAGGATGGCGGAGGGGTTGTGATGCTGGCTCGACGAGCCGCGCACCGATCCGAAGGACTGGATTCCGTGACGCACGGGCTCGCGCTCCGGCACGCGTTCCTTCGCCCACTTTCCGTAGAAGCCCGTGAGGTCATAATCGCCCGAGATGAAGTCGAGGTTCATCGGCGCGGCCTTCAGAAGCGTCTTCGCCGCCGTGCCGGTATTCGTAATGCGCATGGCGCGCGTAATGACGTCCTTTTCCGGGAAAACACCGTAGAAGAGCTCCGCCTTCACGCCGGCCTCCGGGTCCTCCATCACGACGGTCAGCGTCTCAGCGCCTTCCTTGCCGTCCTCATAGGAAGCCGGAAGTCCGGGAAGCGTGTATTTTCCGGGCTGAATTTCACAGTCCCTGAAGCGAAGCCTCAGCGCCCGCGAACCGTCCTCCTGCCGCATCATCACCGAAGAGGCCCGGTAATCGCCGGTTCCGAAGCAGCTGATTTCCTGCGGAAGCTGGTCCAGCGAATAGCTTCTGTCGTCGATCGAGCCCTTCTCATAGGGATTTCCGGAAAAGCCGCGGTTCATGCGGAAGATTGCATAGGAAAGATCCTCCTCGCCTGCCGGTTCGCCGTACCAGGTGTGCAGAAGCGTACCGATTTCATCCGCCTTCATCTGATAGCCGGAATGTCTGGTGTTCAGTGTAATCGTCCCGTTTTCCCGGTTGTAAACAATACTCATGCCTTCCTCCTTACCAGATTTTCCAGGGCGCGTTTCCGGTCTCCCAGAGCGCCTCCAGTTTTTTCATCTCCCGCTGCGTATCCATGCACTGCCAGAAGCCTTCGTGGCTGTAGGCCATCAGCTCGCCTTTTTCGGAAAGCGTCTGCATCGGAGCCTTCTCAAACACGGTCGTATCGTCCTGAAGATAGCTGAAAATCTCCGGATTCATCACCATGAAGCCGCCGTTGATCAGCGACCGGTCCTGCTCGTCCTTCTCGCGGAAGGCGCTGATCACGCCGTTCTCGTCCACGTTCAGGACGCCCTTCATCTGCGCGATGCTGACCGCCGTGATCGTGGCGGTCTTCCCGTGCGCACGGTGGAAGGAAAGAAGCGCGTTCAGGTCGATGTCCGCCACCGCGTCTCCATAGGTCAGGAAGAACGGCTCCTCCCCCACGTAGGGGCGGATTCTCTTCACGCGCCCGCCGGTCATGGTTTCGAGCCCCGTATCCACGATCGTCACCTTCCACGGATCCGTGTGGGAGGTATGGACCTCCACGCTGTTGTCCGAGAGATCAAAGGTCACGTCGGAATTGTAGGTATAATAATTGGCAAAGTATTCCTTGATCACATGCTGCTTGTAGCCGGCGCAGATGACAAACTCATTGAAGCCGTAATGCGAGTAGATCTTCATAATGTGCCACAGGATCGGCTTTCCGCCGATTTCGATCATCGGCTTCGGTTTTAAGTGGCTCTCTTCACTGATGCGGGTTCCGAGTCCGCCCGCGAGTATCACAACTTTCATATGGAATCTCCTGTTTCCTTTCGGATCTTTCCTTGGTCTGACGATTCATTGTATCATACTTTGTCCACAATGGCTACCTTCTTTTTCAAAGCAGGAACGGCCTGCAGTCAGGCCGGAATGCGCCGGATGCAGTACCAGAGGTCCTTCAGACAGGCCGCCCACTCGCGGACCGTGCGCATGACGGTTCCGGCGGACATCTGCCAGTTCTCCGCGGCCAGCCCCTGAAGCTCCATGCCGTAGAATTCGCCGATGAACATTGCCCGATACAGGTGGTATTTCTGCGTCACCACGACGGCCCTCCGGATGCCGAAGCGCTCCGCCGCGTGCAGCATGCTTTCGTAGGTGGAAAAGCCCTCGTAGTCGAATTCGATCGCCTCCTCCGGCACGCCGTGCACGATCAGGTACTCCACCATATGGTCCACTTCATCGTATTCGCCGATCCGGTGGTCTCCGGTCACAAAAACCTTCGAAGCCGCGCCGCTTTCGTAGCATTCCACGGTTTTTTCCATCCGATACCGCAGCATCGGACTTAAGGAACCGTCCCGGTAAACACCGGCGCCGAGCACGATCACGGCGTCATACTTTTCCGCGGAATCCTTCGGGATTTCCGCCGCATTCTCCGTGATCCTCCCCGCGGTCCTAAGCATCATAAAGCCCCGGACGCCGAAAACGGTCACGACCGGCAGAAGAATCAGGATGAGGAGGACGAGGAGCCCTCTTTTCAGTGCTTTCAAACCGGGATCTCCTTTCCGAGCGCGAAGGACCAGATCCACTTTTCCTTCACTCTTTTCCCTGTTGCCTGCTCAAGCGCCCGCGCGTACAGCTCGAGCTGGATGCGGTAGCGCTGAAGAAGCGTTTCCTCCTCGGTTACGGCGTCGGTTTTATAATCGACGACCACGAGTTCTCTGTCTTCTTCAAAATACAGGTCTACAACGCCCTGCAGCATCAGCATCTCCGCGCTTTCCTTTGTGTCCTTCAGCTCCGGATACACCATAGACGCCGGGATTCCGATGATAAACTGACGCTCGCGGAAGCCTTCCTTCCGGTCATACGCCCGGATGAAGCGCTTCCCGAGCTCCGAGGAGAAGAAGGCGTCGATTTTCGGCGGAAAGACCGCCTGACGCTCCTCCGCGCTGATTTCGCCGGACGAAAGAAGCGCGTCAAGCTGCTCTTTTGCGGGCCTGTGCGGGTCGATTTTCTCCATCATGCTGTGATACAGCGTGCCGCGTGCGGCGCCGCGGATTCCATGCCCGAGGGCCACGAAGGGCGCCGGTCCTTTTTGAGAATCTGCTGCCTGTCCGGAAACCGGCAGCCCGCTCCCCTCCCGGTCATCCACGAGAGCGGCGCTTTCCCGCTCCTCTTCCCGGTAGGCGGCGGCCTTTAACGCGGATACCGAAATCGTCGCGTACACCCGGCTTAAGGAATCATCGTAGCGGAAGGAAAACCGCTCCTTCAGCGCTTTTGTCAGGGGCTCCTCCCCTTCCCGGTCGGACAGGATCTCCTTCTTTAAGGATGCGTAGTCCATGAGGCTTTGCAGTTCCTGTTCCTCGCGGGACCGAACCAGCGTTTCCGCCGGAACAAGCTCCATCGATACCGGCCCGTTTTTCCCCGCGGCCGCAAGGATCCAGTCGAGATAGCTCGATGCGCCGGAGATTTCCCCGTAGGAAAGCTTCCCCGGCAGCTCTTCCCAGTCCTCGGCGCACTGCAGGATTTTTTCCCGGTCTTTCACAGCCGCCGTGAGGAAAAGCTTCTCCTTCGCGCGCGTCATCCCGACGTACAGGACCCGCATCTCCTCTCCGAGCCGTTCCACCCGGTTTCTTTCCCCAAAGACACTCCGCATGAAGGTCTTTTTCCTCAGGCGCTTCTTCGGGTCGGCGAGATCCGCCGCGATCCCGAAGTCCTGATGGAGGATGATCCGCTGCCGCTCATCCGAAGCATTCATCGTCTTCCCGCAGCCTGCCAGGAAAACGACCGGAAACTCCAGCCCCTTCGATTTATGAATCGTCATGATCCGGACCACATTGTCCCGGTCGCTGACCGTATTCTGCTCGCCCTCATCCGCCTGATATTTCCGCAGCTTTTCCACATAGCGGATAAAGTGGAAGATCCCGTGATAGGAGGTCTTTTCAAAATCCGCGGCCTTCGAAAGAAGCGCCATGAGGTTCGCTTTCCTCCGGTCCCCGCCGGGAAGCGCGCTGACATAGGAAAGCAGACCCGTCTCCCGGTAAAGGCGGCGAAGCAGCATCGAAAGAGACAGCGATACGCCCGCCTGCCGCCAGGACTTAAGCTGTGAGAGGAAGTCCCGGATCTTCGCCTGAAGCGCATCCTCAGGCGAATAGGCAAGAAGCGCGCCGTAGAAGCCGTTTCCCACAGAAGACACCGGCGACAGTGCGCGGATCCTCGCAAGCTCGTCCGCCGTAAAGCCGAAAAGCGCCGAATGCAGCACGGCAGCCAGCGGAATATCGTTCATCGGATTGTCAATGACGGAAAGAAGATTCAGCGCGAGCCGCACCTCCTGCGCGTCAAAATACCCGCCGCGGCTTTCGGCGTAAACCGGGATTCCCTGCTCCTCCAGTACCTGCTGAATCACCTGATCCTGGCCGGAGGCGGTTCGAAGGAGAATCACGATATCCCGGTATTCAACGGGGCGAAGCACGGTTTCCCCGCCCTTTGACCGCTCTGTCACGGGAAAAGCCTCGGAAACAAGCGCGCGAATCTTATCCGCGATCATCAGCGCTTCCGCCTCAGTTCCCGGAAGCTCCTCCGGCGCGTCCTCTGTGTCGGCAAGAAGGATTTCGGTGCGATAGCGGGTGCTTCCCTTCTCCTCGGGCGGATACTCCGCGCCGCAGTAGAGCGCCGAATGCAGATCGTATTCGATTCCGCCGACCGTCCGCTGCATCAGCTGGAAAAAGAACCAGTTGACCGAGCGCGTCACTTCCCGGCGGCTCCGGAAATTCTGCGAAAGCTCGATCAGGCGGCGCTCCGACTCCTCGCGCGTGTAAACCGCGTATTTCTCCGTAAAGAGCGAGGGATCCGCCATCCGGAAACGGTAAATGCTCTGCTTCATATCCCCGACCATGAACATATTGTACCGGCCGTAAGGGATCCTGGAAACCGCCGTAAGAAGCGCCTCCTGCACCCGGTTCGAGTCCTGATACTCGTCGATCATGATTTCCTCGAAGCGCTCCGAAAGCTCGCGTGCAGCGTCCGTCGGCTCTCCGTTCTCATAGAGAATGGAAAGCGCCGTATGCTCGAGGTCCGAGAAATCCGCGATTCCTCTCTTCTTCTTTTCCTCGCTGTAAAGCTCTGCAAAGCGCCCCGTGAGCCGGCAGAGCTCCCGGATGCTTCCCTGCGACGCCCTGATTTCGGCGAGGATTCCTTCCTCCGTCTCGGAAAAATAATCCTGCAGCTTCTGGAAGCGCTCCTTCAGGGCCTTTCGCTTTCCCTGTATTTTTACCTGCAGCGCTTCGTCGTAGCCTGATTTCTTGCTTTTTGAAGGCTGCTTCTGCCATTCAATGCCCTGAATCTTTTCCCGCGCTTCCCGGTAGCTTCCGAATTCCCCGGCGCCCTCCATCTTCCCGATATCCATCTGATAGGCGTGCAGGAAGCTTTCCGGCACGAGCGGGCTTTCACACATCCGGCAGATTTTCCGGTAGCGGTCAATAATCCCCTGAAGCTGCAGCCGCGCCTGCGTAAGATACCAGCTGCACCAGTCGGACCCGTAGAGCGCTTCGGCGCTTTCGATCCCGCACTTTTCCACGCAGGAAGCAAGCCAGACTTCCGGCCAGGGATGGCTGCGGCTGAAATGATAGAGCGAGAGCACGAGACTCGAGACGCCCTCATCGGTTTTCCCGCCCGAGAAGCCCTCCAGAAATTCCAGGAAGCTTTCGCGGCTTTCCCCGTATTCCTCCTCCAGAAGGCGCGTCATGACGTCACTTTCCAGGAGCTTTGATTCTCCGCGGTCCATCAGACGGAAGGCCGGGTCGAGGTCCGCTTTTTCCGGATAATTTCTTAAAATATACAGGCAGAAGCTGTCGATCGTCGAGACCTGCGCCCGGAACACGAGCTGCAGCTGACGCCTCAGATGCCGGTTTTCCGGCTCCTTCGCGGCGCGCTGCAAAAGCGCCTCGTAGAGGCGCGTGCGCATCTCTTCCGCCGCGGCGTTTGTAAAGGTCACGATCAGGAGCCGGTCGATATCGATCGGATGCTCAACATCGAGTACCAGCTCGAGAATCCGTTCGACAAGAACCGCCGTCTTTCCGGAGCCCGCCGCCGCGGACACCAGGACATTCTGATGCCGTGCGTCTATGACCTTTTGCTGATCAGCTGTCCATTTCATTCGTGATCTCCTGTAGGCGCTTCTTCGGACGGAATTTCCTCCGTCAGATCCTGAAGCGTTTTCTTCTGCAGCCGCCGGGCCCGGTAGCCCGGGAGCCTCGGATCAAAGCCGCAGATATTCCGGTTATCGCAGTAGGTGCACGCGGATTCCTGGCTGTATTCATAGGGCTGCACGCGGATTTCGCCGTGCTGCAGCTCCTCCGCGATTTCCGAAGCCTTCTTTCTTGCGAAGGCCCCGAGCTTCTGCATTTCCTCCGGCGAAGCGACGCTCGCGGTGCTGTAGAAGCTTCCGTCCTTTTTCAGGCGAAGGCCGTGCACCACCGACGGGCTCACGGCAAAATCCCGGTCAATCAGGACCGCCGCGTCCGGATCCGCATTCGTCACGCCGACAAGCTGAAGTTTCTTGCGGATCTCTTCTTCCGCGGCCTCTTCATCGGCCGCCTCCACCATCGGATCGTCAATATGATAGTAGTAGATGCCGGCCGGTACGATTTCCCGGCCCGGGTGCGCCTTCTTCAGGCCCAGTTTCGCCGCCTCCAGATACAGAAGAAGCTGCAGCTGCAGGCCGTAGTAAACCCGGGTGTATTCCACTTCCTTCTTTCCGGACTTGTAATCGATAATCTTGACGTAGACCCGGCCGTTTTTCTCGGTGAAATCCATGCGGTCAATGCGCCCCTGCAGATAAATCGTCCGGCCGCTCCTCGTATCGAGGCGGACCGCCGGCATTTCGGCTCCGATTCCGAAGGGCACTTCCGTCCCGCTCTTATCGTAGTCTCCGGCCTCCCACTGCTCCTTCAGCGTCACGGCCGTCCGCTCAATGAGCCGTGCGATCCGGACCGCGAGATACCGGTTTTTCGCGGAATCCGCCATCAGACCTTCGCCGTAATTCTCCGTCACCTCGCGCACGGCTTTTTCCGTCAGCTCCCGGCGCTTCTCATCGCTGAGCGCGGAAAGCGGAATGTTTTCCTCCTTGAGAAGCACGAAAAAGGAATTGATGCCGTCGTGCAGCATGGTCCCCAGATCCGCCGTTTCAACCGTATATTCCGGCCGCTCCTCAAGCTTCAGTCCGTAGTCCAGGAAATGCAGGAAGGGGCAGGAGGAGAAGCGCTCAAGCCGGGAGACCGACTCCTGAACCGAGGTTCCGAAAAGCCGCGCCGCCGTATCCTCCGTTAACCTCTCCGGCTCATAGCGGAACACGGCCGCCCGGAGCACCTTGTCCATCGCGTCCTTGGTTTCCTCCTCCAGAAGAAGGAGCTTCGAGAGCGTATAGGCCGCCCCGGAAAGCGCTTCCCTCTTTTCGTCCGAGACCGCCTCCCGGATTCGTTCCGCCGCAAAAAGAAGGCCTTCCTGCGGTGCGCTGAGTTCGGAAAGGAAATCTTCCTCCGACTCCCTGTCTTCGCGTCCGGCAAGCTTCGTTTCCGCCTCCGGGAACAGCGCCTGCAGCTTTCGCACCGCGGGAGAGGGCTGCAGCCCCCGTCCGTCCGCGTCGGAGGATGCCCAGGAAACCGTCAGGGTTTCGCCTGCGCCGGTAAAGAGCCGGTACAGATAAAACTGCGCCGAGAAATTCTCCTCCCGCGCCGTCGGACTCAGGGCAATATTCATCCCGGCAAGGAGCTCCCGGTCCGCCTCCGATAAGAGACCGCCTTCCTCCTGCGGCTTCGGAAGCACGCCGTCGTTCGCGCCGATGACGAAAAGGAAACGCACGCCCTGAAGCCGGGTACGCATCAGATCGCCGACGAGAAGCTCGTCCTTCGTCGGCGGCACAAGCCCCATATGAAGCGACCCGAGTCCGGAGAGCAGCGCTTCGGAAAAGCTGTCGTAATTCAGGCGTTCCGCGCCGAGAAGCGCGTCGGTTTTATCAAGGAATTCCTCGACAAGCGCATAGCTTCTTTCGTATTCCCGCCGCTTGTCCGGCTCCGAAACCTCCCCGGCAAGCGCGTTCATTCCGTCCTCGGCTCCGACATCCTCCAGGTATTTCCGAAGGGCTTCCAGCCGCTCATGCACTGAAGCGTTCCGGCCCCGGATACCCTCATGTAATGAAAAGACCGGCTCCATCGCGGCCTTCCGAACCTCATTAATGGCCGGCAGCCGTCCCTCAAAGAAGCGCCGGTAGCGCCCTGTAAAGGCCTTTTCGTAGCGGCTCTTTCCCCGCACGCCGCGCGCCAGACAGAAATTCTCAAATTCGCAGATCCGTTCATACGCCGTACCGCCCTCCTCGTCGGGCGGAAGAACCCCGGCGATATAGCGTACAACCAGCGGGTTTTTCAGAAGCGCGGTCACGGACTCGTAGGAATAATCCTCCGAAAAGACGGCAAGCACTTCGGAGATCAGCTGCAGCAGCGGATCCTCCGTCATGCTGCGCGTCTCGTCAAAGAACACCCGAAGCTTCAGCTCCTCCGCCTTTTCGGCAATATCGTCATGATAGCGCGCGGGATCGCCCGCGATCACCGCCATTTCCCGAAGACGCGCACCGTCTCTCAGCTTCTCCATGATTGACGAAAAAAGCGCCCGCACCTCCTCCGCGGGGGAGGGCGCCACAAGCAGCCGAAGGCCCTCCGCCTTTCCGGGAAAAGTCACCGGCGGCCAGCGGTACAGCCCGGCTTCGGTCTTACGGATCAGCTCCGAAACCGCACCGGTTTCCCGGATATACTCTTCCCGCACGGGCAGCGAGTGCCGGATCGCGGCCTCCTTCAGGCGGCTGCACATCACATAACTCATGTGGAACAGGCTGTCTTCCTCCTGCCCGTCCGAAATCTCTTCGCCGCTCCCAAGATCTGCCGTCAAAAAGAGCTCCGGAGAGCGCACGAGAAGCGCCGAAAGCACGGCCTCCTGCGGAGGTGTGAAGCCGGTAAAGCCGGTCATCGCAAACACCGTGTTCCCGGCGCTTTCCCAGGCCGGAATGCAGCGCACGAGGTGCATCAGCCGCTCTTCCGCCATCTCGTAATTCTGATGCAGGCGCTTAAGGAACGCGCCGTACAGACGCGAAATCTCGTGCAGCTTTTTCTGCAGGCCCGGATGATCCCCGAGCACGCCCTCGCTTTCCGTCAGCTTTTCCGGCGTAATATTATACTCGGCAAACTCGGAAAACAGGGACTTCAGTTCGTCCAGAAAGCCGGTCCTGTGCAGATTCCGCCGCAGCACCAGAAGCTCGTCCTCCAGCTCGCGGACGGTCAGCCTTAAAAGCATCATTTTCCCGGTGTCGTCGATCATGCTGCGTTCCTTTTCCCCGGTCTCCCGGAAAATCCGGTAAGCCAGCCGGTTAAAGGTCAGCACGTCGATATTCATCAGGGCATGATTCTTTGCGCGCCGGATCATTTCCTCCTGCGTATACAGGCTCGCCTGCTCCGGCACCAGAATCACATACGAACGCTCCGGATGGTCCTTGGCCTCCCGGAGGATTCTGTCATAGAGAATTTCGTTTTTAACGGATACCGAGGATCCGTAGAGAATGGTCAGTCCCAAGGAAAATCTCCTGTTAATGAACGATCAGCTTTCTTCCGCCTTGAAAATATAGCTGGAGTACGCCGTCTTTGCCGATACGCCCTGCAGGCGTCCGATTCTTCCGGAAAGCGCGCTGATCGTGTCCTGCGGCGCGTCCACCGCGATGCTGATAATACTGATGCCTTTTTCGCGGTACGGAATCCCCATTCTTCCGATGATGCAGCCCGCGTATTCATGCAGAATCCGGTTCATTTCCTCTGTCGAGTCCGGATTCTCTACAATAATGCCGATCACGGCAACTCGCGTATCCATCCTGAGCCTCCTTTTTTCTGATGCCGAAATTGAGAGAACTGTCTGATAATCGACCCCGATTCCCTCTTTCGATGCCTATCATAGCACAGAAAACCTGCCGGTGCAAGAAGCGGACCCCGCCGCCGCGCACGAAAGGCCTTTTTTATTAAGGTTTGCTTGACTTTTTCTTGCTTATCCTCTATGATAGAATTAAAGTAAAAGTAACGGAAGTTTTTTATTATTCCGGTTGATATATTCCCGGAACTCCTTTGATTTTTCATGCTGTCCGCAAAGACACGGCCGCGTTTATCATTCGCGCCGTGCGGCTTCGGCTTAGAAAGGAGCTCCCTTGGACAACACGATTATTATCTATTACTGCGTTATCGCGGTTTTACTTGCGGTTGTAGACTTTTATTTCGGTTATCTGTCTTTCAAGCAGCCCGAAAAAAGCGGGCGCTTTTTTGGCTTTACCTGTATCTCGGCCGGCATTGTCACGCTCGCGTACCTTTTCAGTATCCGGGCGCACGATTACTTTATAAATTCCGTAGCATCCTCCATTTATTTCATCATGATTGACTGGATGCTGGTTTCGCTCGTCCATTTTGTATATCTTTTCACAAGTCCTCACAAATTCCGCGGCCACGCCCTGATCCGGAAGCTGACCCAGATCTACGCGGCATTCGATACCGTCGTTCTCATCGTCAATATCTTTTATGAAATCGCGGTGCATTACGATCTCAGAAAAACCCTGATCGCCTTCTATACCTATGATATGAAGCCGCTCTACTATCTGCACCTTCTCTTTACCTACGTGCTCGTGCTTCTCGTCCTGACCATTCTCCTGATCAAAGCCATCCGCACTCCCCGCCAGTACCGGATCCCGTATATGCTGAATATTGCCGCCATCGCGTTAATCGTACTGATCAACGCGGTTTTCCTGTTTGACAACGAACGCACCATCTTAAGCCTCATCGACCACTCGATCATCGGCTACAGCCTCGGCATCTACCTGATGTACTGGGCCGCCTTCCGCTACCGGAAAAACGATATGCTGAAATCCCTGTCCATGACCATTTTCCAGAATATCGGGCAGGGAATCGTACTCTTTGACTACGAAAACGCCCTGTTCATGCACAATGAGAAGGCAGAGCGGATGCTCGGCGACATCAATTTCCACGGGAAAATGCTGGTTCCGGAATTCCTCGAGGCCATCCGCCTCCCGCAGGACTTCTGCACGCAGGAAAAGCAGAGCATTCAGGTCGAACGGAAGAGCTCGGAGGGGCTTCCTCTTCGCTGCGATTTCTCGCGCCTCAGAGACGATCGGGGCACCGTGCTCGGCAATCTCTTCGTCCTGACGGAAACCGCCAATGACGTCGATTTCCTCACCGGATTCCTGAACGCGGACCGCTTCCGCCGCTTCGCCGCCGAAAATCCCTATAACTTCAACCATCCGACGACCGCCGTCATGTTTGACATCCTCGGACTCGGAGAAATCAACCGTGTCTTCGGACGCGAAGTCGGCGACCAGCGGATCCGGAACCTTGTGAAGGTCATGAAGCAAAACATGCCCTCCAATACCTTCTTCGTCCGCGGCTATGAAGCGCATCTGATCGCCGTCTGCTTCGGAAAGAACGAAGCCGATCTCGTTGAAAATGTCGAAAAGATTATCGAAGCCTGCGACGGCACCGTGCTCTACGGCATGAGCACCACCGTCGAGCCTTCCTTCCGCATATCGCCCTCCGGCCGCAGCATGATGAATCTGCCGGAAAGCCGCAATATCCTCGCGACCATCGAGACCGCCGGCCTCTCTTTACAGATCAAGAAGCTTTTGATCGAGGGCTCCGCGCACTCCCAGACCCTGTCCTCCCTCGTCCGCGCCCTGCAGGA
>CAMPAR010000042.1 GCA_946632055.1 uncultured Lachnospiraceae bacterium | reverse complement strand
CTGGTCCATGGGCGGAATCACAGGCCTTGGAATCCTGTCCGGACGCTGGTCTCTTTCCGGAAGGGGAGAATAATGATACAGCAAAAGGATTGTTCTCCGATATCGATGACTTCTTCCGAAAGCTCGAGGCCTTTCTTTCACGGCCTGAAATCCTGACGGAAAAGAAGACTAAAACCTCGGTGAAGGAAGTCGATCTTGCGAAACAGATCCGGAAGTATGAGAGGAGAGGCGACACGGTCTTCCTCCGTGTTGATACCGGATCGTCGAGCAACCTGAAGCCGGAGCTCGTGATGGAGACTTTCTGGAAATCACAGGGCGCGGAGTTCAACGAACTGGTTTTCCGGGTAAAACGTGACGAGTTGTACGGAGAGGAAGAAGGGGAGATTAAGGCCCTGATTGCATACGGAACGGATTTCTAACGAATATGAGCAGACAGACAGGAAGCTTGTCGCTGTGATTTGTCAAAGGACAGACTGTATTTTGCGGTTGTTGATATGAAAACGAGAATCATACAATTGGCCTTATTGCTTTATTGACAGAAGTGCATGCTTTTGCTATGATGGAGCCAATGAGAGAGTGCCGGGAAAGCTTCCCGGTGGACGTGAATTCATCAAAACAGGAGGAATTATGAACAGCAAAATCAGAGTCATCAAAACTGATGCCGCGAAGGGCGATTTCCTGAAGGAAGAGCCGTCACTGAAGTTTAAGAAAGACGCGAGCGTTCCGGACGGGATCGAGCTTGAAGTCGTGAATGTCTATGACGAGGTGAAGTATCAGGAGATTCTCGGCTTTGGCGCCGCATTTACCGATTCGTCGGCGGTGAACTATGCGAAAATGACGAAGGAAGAGCGGGAAGAGGTCTCGGACGCGTATTTCTCCAGAAAGAAAGGCATTGCGCTGAATTTCAACAGGATCTGCATCAATTCGTCGGACTATGCGGCGGATTTCTACACCTGCGACGATGTGGACGGCGACAAGGAACTGAAGTACTTCAATATCGACCACGACAAAAAGGAAATCATCCCGATGATTAAGGATGCCTTAAAGCGCTGTCCGGAGATGAAGATTTTCGCAAGTCCCTGGAGCGCGCCGGCGTGGATGAAGGACAACGGAAAGATGGAGCGCGGCGGACGCCTGAAGAAAGAGTATCTTGCAACCTGGGCGCTGTTCTACGCGAAATTCATTCAGGCCTATGAAAAAGCTGGGGTTCCGGTGTGGGGGCTGACCATTCAGAACGAAGCCAAGGCGGACCAGTGGTGGGAATCCATGCTCTATGAAGGCGCCGAAGAGCGCGATTTTGCTGCCGGATATCTGCGTCCGGTGCTCGACAGAGAAGGGCTCGGAGACACCAAGGTCTTCTGCTGGGATCATAATAAGGAGCGTGTCGTGGACAGAGCGCTTGAGACCTTCGGAACGAACAGCGGCCGCGCGGCCTTCGACGGCATCGCCTACCACTGGTATTCGGGAGATCATTTCGAGGCGCTCGATGCGGTGCACCAGCTCTACCCGGAGAAGGTCCAGATCAGCACGGAGAATTCGGGCGGCGCACGGGATGACGAGCCCTGGTATGTCGGCGAAAGAAGCGCGCATGAGATCTTCGGCAATTTCAAGAATTACTGCAGCGCCTTTGTCGCCTGGAACATGATTCTCGATGAAACCGGCCATCCGTATCACTGGGATGCGGAGCGCGACGCCGCGAGAAAGAAAGGGACGGACGCTTTTGTCAATCAGTCGAAGAAGCAGAGAACCCGTCCTTCGACGCCGATTATGCTCTGGGAAGGAAAGGTCCGTTACGAGCTTTCGTACTACTACATCGGACAGTTCAGCAAGTACGTGCTTCCCGGCGCGCGGAGGATTGCAAGCTCCTCTTACTCTCAGGACCTCGAGCAGATCGCCTTCCTGAATCCGGACGGAACGATAGTTCTCGTCGTGATGAACAAGGGCGAACAGGCGCGCCCCGTCGTCCTGCGCTGTAAGAATAACATTGCGAAGGACCGCCTTGAGGCACATTCGATCGCGACCTATATTTTCTGACCGGAAGGGAAGGAATTCCATGAATTTTCTCAAATATCGCTTGACAAACGCGCTGCTTTGAGTTATCTTATCATGGTATGCCGCACAGTGGGGCTATAAGTGTGTCCGTTTGAAAATGAGGCACCGCCGAAGCTGGCGAGTAATGATAAAAGGAGGTCCTTTTGATGTACGCGATTATTGCAACAGGCGGAAAGCAGTACACCGTGAAAGAGGGCGATATCATTCGTGTGGAGAAACTGGATGCCGAGGAAGGCTCCAAGGTCACTTTTGATCAGGTTCTTGCCGTAAACGATGGTTCGCTGAAGTGCGGTACTCCGGTTCTTGAAGGCGCAACCGTTACCGGTGAAGTCGAGAAGAACGGCCGCGGCAGGAAGGTGGTTGTCTACAAGTACAAGCACAAAACCGGTTATCACAAGAAAAACGGTCACAGACAGGCTTACACACAGGTTAAGATCGAATCCATTAACGCTTAATCATGTTAAAAGCAACTGTTTATACGGATTCTGAGAAGAAGCCCTTCGGATTTCAGATCTCCGGTCACAGCGGATACGCGAAGTACGGCAGCGACATCGTCTGCAGCGCGGTATCGGCCCTGGCGGAGAATACGGTGAATTCGATTGAGAAGTTCACAAAGGACGAGCCTTCGGTGCTCGCCGTGAACGAGGAAGAGGGTTTCCTGCACTACCGGCTGAAAACGGTCGGAAAAGAATCCGGGCTTTTACTGGATTCGCTGATTCTGGGACTCCAGAACATCGCGGATTCCTACGGACAATTTGTTCAGATTCGATACGAAGTGGCAGATAAGGAGGAGTGAGATCATGTTACAGATGAATCTTCAGTTATTCGCTCATAAAAAGGGTGTCGGTTCCACCAAGAACGGCAGAGACTCCGAGTCCAAGAGACTTGGCGCGAAGCGGGCTGACGGACAGTTTGTCAAGGCCGGCAACATTCTCTACAGACAGCGCGGAACCAAGATCCATCCCGGCACCAATGTCGGTCTTGGCGGCGACGATACACTGTTCGCGTTAAAGGACGGCGTCGTACGTTTCGAGCGTTTCGGCAGAGACAAGAAGAAATGTTCTGTTTACGAAGTGGCTGAAAAAGTCGCCGAGTAATTCTGCTTACGAACTGATGGAAGGGGCCTCGGTACTGAGACCCCTTCTCTTATTATTCTGGGAGGAAAGATGTTCGCAGATCATGCAAGAATCTTTATAAAATCGGGCAAGGGCGGCGACGGTCACGTATCTTTCCGCAGGGAAAAATTCGTGGCGAACGGCGGCCCGGACGGCGGTGACGGCGGAAGAGGCGGCGATATCATTTTCCAGGTAGAAAAGGGCCTGAATACGCTCGGCGACTTCCGTCATCAGAGAAAATATCTCGCACAGGACGGCGAGCAGGGCGGTAAGCGGAGAATGCACGGCGCGGACGGGGAAGACCTCGTGATCAAGGTGCCGGAGGGCACGATTATCCGGGACGAAGCCTCCGGAAAGGTCATCGCGGATATGTCCGGCGATAATATGAGACAGGTCGTTCTGACCGGCGGAAAAGGCGGCGTCGGCAATATGCACTTCGCCACTTCCACCATGCAGATCCCCAAATACGCGAAGCCGGGCGGCGAAGCGAAGGAGCTGTGGGTGACGCTGGAGCTGAAGGTGATCGCGGACGTCGGACTCGTGGGTTTCCCGAACGTCGGAAAATCCACGCTGATTTCCGCGGTTTCGAATGCCCGCCCGAAGGTCGCGAACTATCATTTCACCACCCTGAACCCGGTGCTCGGCGTCGTGGATTTCGGCGGCGGCGAAGGCTTCGTGATGGCGGATATCCCGGGGCTGATTGAAGGCGCCTCGGAGGGCGTCGGCTTAGGGCACGAGTTCCTCCGGCACATCGACCGCTGCAAGCTCCTTCTTCACGTGGTGGACGCCGCCGGCACGGAAGGACGCGATCCGGTGGAGGACATCCGCGCCATCAATCAGGAGCTTGAAAAATACGATGCGGGGCTTCTTCAAAAACCGCAGATCATCGTCTGCAATAAATGCGACGCGATCTATACGGAAGAGGGGCAGGAAGACCCGATCCTGCGGATCCGCCGTGAATTCAAAACCGAAAACACGCCGGTCTTCGCGATTTCCGCGGTGACGGGAGAGGGCACGAAAGAGCTTCTTAAGTGCATTCAGGAAAAGCTCGCCGCTCTTCCGCGGGAAGTGAAAATTTACGAGCCGGAATTTGAATACGAGGTTGACTCGACTGCGAATCTTCCGTATACTGTAGAAGTGAACGAGGAGAATGAATTCGTCGTCGAGGGCCCGAGAATCGAGAAAATGCTCGGCTATACGAATCTGGATTCGGAGAAGGGCTTCCAGTTCTTCCAGAAATTCCTGAAGGACGCCGGAATCCTGCAGAAGCTCGAGGAACTCGGAATTCAGGACGGAGATACCGTCCGGATGTACGGACACAGTTTTGACTATTACAAGTGATGGAGAACAGATACAGACTATGACAAGCAAACAGAGAGCTTATTTGAAATCCCTGGCGATGAAGCTCGACCCTGTGGTGAACGTCGGGAAGGACAGCATGTCCCCCGGCGTGACGGAGGCCGTGGATGAGGCGATTGAAGCCCATGAGCTCATCAAGGTCGGCGTCCTGAAGAACTGTATGGACGATCCGAAGGAACTGGCCGTGAGCCTCGCGGAGCGCACCCGCAGCGAGGTGGTGCAGGTCATCGGAAAGAAAATCGTCCTCTACCGGCCGGCGAAGAAAAAGGAAGACCGTAAAATCGTGCTGCCGAAGGCGGCCGTGAAGACCGAATAATTCAGGATACGGGGGTCAGCTGCATTGATTCAGCAGGAAAAATATGTTAATATCAAGAAGGCGCTGAAGAAGGAACTCGAGAAGGAACGCTACCAGCATACGCTCTCGGTGGCCTTTACGGCCTGCAGCCTCGCGATGCGCTGGGGCGTAGATCTGGACGAGGCCTATATCGCGGGCATTCTGCATGACTGCGCGAAGAACATCCCGGACGAGGACCGCGTGAAGCTCTGCGAAAAGTGGGGACTTCCGGTGAATAAAACCGAGCGGAAGAATCCGACGCTGCTGCATGCCAAGATGGGCGCGTATCTCGCGAAGGAAAAATACGGCATCCGGGACGAGAAGGTGCTTCTCGCCATCGAGTCGCACACGACCGGGCGGCCGGACATGAGCATGCTCGAGAAAATTATCTTTGTGGCGGATTACATCGAGCCCTACAGGACCAAGGCCGAGAACCTGACGGTCATCCGCCGGGAGGCTTTTATCGATCTTGACAAGGCGGTGCTCCGGATTTCGGGCGACACCTACCGGTATCTTCTGTCGAAAACGCCGGAGAACATCGACCCGATGACCGAGGAAGTGTTCCGCTGGTATCAGAAGGAAGTGGAGGACAGGTAAATTACTATGGATGGAATCAAAAACCTCGTAAAACTCGCATATGACGCGCTGGACGAAAAGAAGGCCTCGGACATCAGCGTGCTGGATATCACCGGCGTCAGCGTGATCGCGGACTATTTTATCATCGCAAGCGGTGAAAACGAGCGCCAGGTGGAGGCGCTTTCGGACGCGGTCGACGAAGCCCTCGGACGCGCGGGCTATGAGCGCCGGGCGGTGGAAGGCTACAGCTCGAAGCGCTGGATTCTGCTCGACTATAATGACGTCGTGATTCACATTTTCAACCGGGAAGACCGCCTGTTCTATGATCTCGAGAGAATCTGGAGAGACGGAAAGCGCGTCGACCCGAAGGAATTCTGAGCCATGGCGGTGTATAAGAGCGGAAAGAAACGGAATCCGGAACGCGAGAAGGGCTACTACATGACGCACGCCTCGGAGGAGGTGTTCGTCTGCCGGAGCTGCGGACGGGAGGTCCGGCCGGAGAATGCCGGCACCGGACACCGCAATCACTGTCCGAACTGCCTGTCGAGCCTGCATCTTGACACCGTGCCGGGAGACCGGGACGCGGGATGCGGCGGCGTAATGGACCCGATTGCCGTCTGGGTCCGGAAGGACGGAGAGTGGGCGCTGATTCACCGCTGTCGTCTCTGCGGGACCCTAAGCTCCAACCGCATCGCGGCGGACGACAATCCGCTGAAGCTGATGTCGATTGCCATGAAGCCGGTGGCGAATCCGCCTTTCCCGGTGGAACGCATGCGGGAGATGATGGCGGCCATGGGGCTTGACGGCGCTGAGGCGCAACAGGACAAAACGGGTGATCCGTTGGAAAAAGAGGCGAAGAACATTGACGGAACGAATTCTTGAAACGGAGCGTCTTCTCCTGTCGCACTGGACGGAGGAGGACGCCCGGGAAGAATATGAGCTGGCGAAGGATCCCTATATCGGGAAGATGTGCGGCGGCTGGACCGCGCCTGAAAGCGTGGAAGAAGCCCGGGAAACCATCCGTACGGTTCTCATGAAAGAGGAGTGCTATAAGATCGCCCTGAAGGACGGGACGATTGTCGGCTGCTGTGAGATCCTGTCTTCCTCGAGGCACAGTATGCATAGTGACCCGGAAATCGGTTACTGGATCGGACGGGAATACTGGGGAAACGGCTACGCGGGGGAAGCCGTGCAGGCGCTTCTTCAGCGCATCTTCACGGATCTCGACGCGGACCGCGTCTTTATCAGCTGCTACGATATCAACGAGCAGTCCAGAAGAGTGATCGAGAAGTGCGGCTTCACCTACCATCATACGAACGAGAATCTGTTTTCGGACAACCTGAATTCGAGAAATTATAACGACCTGGTGTATGTCATGAGCTTCGGCGACTGGCAGGAAAGGCAGGAAAAAAAGCCGCTGTAGAGCGGCTTTTTTCTTTCAAATGCTTATGAGATGATTCAGGCAAACTCGGCAAGAATCTTCTGCTGCAGATCGTTCTTTCCGAGATCGGAAGCGATTTTCAGAACCGCATAGAGCGTATCGGCATCGGCGCTTCCGTGTCCTTTGACGATCGGCGTATTCGCGCCGAGGAGCACCGCACCGCCGGAAGAGTTGTAGTCGTAATTCAGGAAGACCTTATGAAGGTCCTGAAGCATCACGCTTCTTGCGGGCTCAGGGAGCGCTTCCGCGTACTTCCTTGCGTGCGCCACGGCGGATTTTGCCGCGCCTTCCAGCGATTTCAGGAGAATATTACCGGCAAAGCCCTCGCATACGAGGATGTCCTCCTCGCCGGAAAGAACCTCGGTGCCTTCCATGTTGCCAATGAAATTCAGCCCCTTCTCCCCGCGGAGGAGGGCGTTTGCTTTTTTGACGAGCTCGTTTCCCTTGCTGTCTTCGGAGCCGTTCGAGAGCAGCGCGATCTTCGGATTCTCGCGGCCCCGCGCCTCCATGAAGACCTTCGCGAGCCGTGCGAAGGTGACAAGCTTGTCTTCGCCGCAGTCAATATTGGCGCCGCAGTCGGAGAGGCAGACCCTTGCGCCGTCGTCCTTGATGATTTCACAAAGAAGCGCGGGCGTCACATGCGGAATCCGCCCCAGCACCATGATCGCCGAGACGAAGAGCGCGCCGGTCGCGCCGCAGGAAACAAAGGCGCTGATGCCGGGATCGCTTTTGCAGAGAGAAATGCCCTTCATGAGAGAAGAGTCCGGTTTCTTCCGGAGCACCTCGACCGGATTATCATGATTCGTGACGGTATCCGGGGAATCGATGATTTCGTACCGTTCCGAATCCGCGCCGGCCGCACTAAGAAGCGGCGAAATCACTTTTTCGTCGCAGAGAAGATAAAGGTACAGGGAGGAATCCTCCTGAAGCGCCCGGATGACGCCGGGAAGCAGCTCTTCCTGCGGCCGGTCCGCGCCTTTTAAATCAACAGCAAGTCGGATCATTGAAAATTTCTCCTTATCAGAAGACGGTCGGACGGAAGAGAGAGCGTACGCGGCCGAGGATTTCCACATTGTCCGTGATGATCGGCTCCATCGCGTCGTTCTGCGGCTGCAGACGATAGTGCCCGTCCTCCTTGTAATAGGTTTTGACCGTGGCGCCGTCACCCAGCATCGCGACGACGATTTCACCGTTTCTCGCGGTGCTCTGGGATTCCACGATCAGGATGTCCCGGTTCAGGATGCCCGCGTTGATCATGCTGTCGCCCCGGACCTCCAGACCGAAGATGTCGTTCGCGGTCTTCGGCAGATAGTCGGCCGGAATCGGGAAGTAGGAGGTGATGTTCTCCTCGGCAAGGATCGGTTCACCGGCAGCGACGCGTCCGACCACGGGAATCGGGACGGTCTCCGTGCGGACCATCTGGAAGCTGTCGTCGAGGATCTCGATCGCACGCGGCTTCGTGGGATCCCGGCGGATGTAGCCGTTCTTCTCCAGCGAATTCAGATGCGCATGGACCGAGGAGGTGGAGCTTAAATTGACGGCCTTGCAGATTTCACGCACCGAAGGCGGATACCCTTTTCGGAGGCATTCGCTTTCCATGTACTTCAGAATTTCCAGCTGCTTGTCGGTGATTTTGCCGTTTCCCATAGCATACTCCTTTAAGAATGATTGAAAGCATTAAATAAACACGGGACAGGCTGTCCCGTGTTTATTATAGCACAGTATTTTTTAAAAAGCAAACAAAAGTTCGGAAAATATGTTCGACTGTTCGATCACGGCAGCACGCCGATCTGATAGCCGTTCGAGTACAGATAATTGACGATATGCGGCACGACTTCAATGGACGCGCTGTTCGCGGTACGCAGGGAATAAATGCATCCGGGGTGCAGCTGGTACTCGAGAGAAGTCAGGAGGTTGTTCACGTCGATCGCGGCGAAGTGATCGTAGTCCACATAGTTGGCGCTGTAGAAGCAGACCTTGTAGCCCATCCGGATGACGGCGGCCATCGTCTGGTCGGAATAGCTGTCGTAGCTGAAGTAGAACTTCTTCATCGTATAGCCGAAGGTGTCCCGCATGTAGGTATGGAAGCCGTAGACGTCTTCGATCAGACGGTCGAGCCCCAGCATCACAAGTCCGCCCTCGGGAAGGGAGGAGCCCATCGAGCCGATCTCATGGCCGTCGTTGATGATTCTCTGAACGATGCCCTGGTTTCTTTCCGCGTAGGGCTTGTCCATGAAGAAGGTGGCCTTGACGCCGAGGGAGGCGAGAGAATTCAGCAGGTTTTCGGTGTTCGGCGCGAATTCATTCGTCAGGATGAAGGTGAAATAAGCTGTCGGCTGGGCGGTATCCGGCCCGAAGAAGACCACGTTTCCGAATTTCGCGTTCAGCTCGTCGTTTCTGGAAACGCAGGAGGTCGGGCGGTTGTTTTCGTCGCGCGGGCTGCCGCCGATGTAGAAGCCCTGGACGGCGTCGCCGTAGTTTGCCCGGATCTCGGCGATTTCTTCCGCGCTGAGAAGGCGGATCTCCGAGGCGGGTTCAGCGGGCGCGGTGCTTTCGGGCGCGGCGGATTCCGAGGTGGATTCTTCGGCGCTTTCCTGAGGCGCCGTCTCATCCGGCGTGCTTTCGTCCGCGGCGGACTCGGCGGGCGTTTCTTCCGCCGAAGTCTTTTCGGCTTCTTCGAAAGAAGGCTCCTCAGAGCTCTTCGAATCGTTTCCGGCGTCTTCCTTCGTTTCTTCCGGCGCTTCATTCTCTTTGGTCGAATCCGTTTCCTCGCTTGCGTTCGCGATTTCCGTGCCGGCTTCTTCCGTTTTGTCCTTTTCGGGCGTCTTCGTGCCGGTCATCTTTGAGATGCCGAGGCCCGCGAAAACCGTCAGAAGAACGGTCAGCGCTACGATGCCTCCGGTGATCAGCCATTTGTTCTGTAAATTATTCATGAATAGGAGTGCCTCCCTTTCTTGTACAGCTCTTATGATACAGCAAAGGCGCGGGATTGTCAAACCCGCTTAACGGATCCGTTCGATTCCCGAGATGTCCGGAATGCCGATCAGCGAGTAATTGGTATAGTAGACGACAAAGCCGGGCTTCGCGCCGGCGGGCTTTTTGACTTCCTTTTTCAGAACGTAGTCGATTTCGACCTTTTCCGAATCCCGGCCGGCGGAATAGTAGGCGGCAAGCGCGCCTCCTTCCTCATAGGTGCGGTCCGGAACCTCGCGCCCTTCCGTGCGGATGATGACGTGAGAGCCCGGCATTTTCTTCGCGTGCATGAAGATATCGTTTCCTTCGGCGAAGCGGAAGGTCAGGCGGTCGTTCTGCAGATTGTTTTTCCCCACGTAGATGTCAAAGCCGTCCGAGGAGCGGTAGTGGTAGGGCGAGGAGGTGATCTTCGCCTTCCGGCCGTTTTTCCCGGACTGGCGGCGGACATAGCCGGACTCCGCCATTTCCTCGCGGATTTCCGTCAGCGTTTCCGGGTCGGTGCTAAGATCGAGCGATACGAGGATGCCCTTCAGGTGTTCGAGCTCCGAACGGGTTTCCGGAATCAGGCTTTCGAGGGCTTCGGCCGTGCGCTTCAGCTTGCCGTAGCGCTCGAAGTACTTCTTTGCGTTTTCCGCGGGACTGAGCTCGGGATCCGTCGGAATCCTGAGATCCTCGTTGGTGTAATAATTCAGCACGGTTACGGATTTTTCCCCGGAGGGAAGCGTATAGGAGTAGGCGTTCAGAAGCTCTCCGTAAAGCTTCAGCTTGTCCTTCTTTTCCGTATCCCGCATCTGGCTTTCCTGCAGGTCCAGCTTCTTGGAGGCGCGTTCGATCAGCGTCTGCAGGATCTTCCGAAGGTCCTGCGAGCGCTGGCGCATATTGACGGAGGTGTTCTTTTCGGACAGGTACTGCTTAAGAAGCGCGCTCGGAGAGTCATAGCGCCGGGTACTGATCGCCGGGTCCGCCTTCCCGGCATAGGAAGGAAGCGGCATCGCGGAAAAGGCAAGCGGCGCGCGGCCGCTCATGACCGCTTCCGGCGTGAAATCGGCCTCCCGGATCTTTTGAACCCACTGGAAAACGGCCGATCCGAAGGCTTCTTTTTCTTCCTCGCTGAGCGACGACACAAAGCGCGAGCCGTCCAAGCCCGCCCCGTACAGCATTTCGGAGGCGGAGGGGATGGAGATTCCCGTGTAGTGCGAGGAGAGCGCCTTCTCAAGCGTGTCCGTCGGCAGGAGCTGTCCCAGGAAATCTTCGGGCGATTCCGAGAGGAGATCCCGCTTTCCCTGCGTTTCCGGGATGAAATACGGCTTTCCCGGGAGCACGGTCCGGACGGAGCTTACCGAGGGCGGCACCCGGCGCACGGCGTCGAGAATCGTCCCGCTGCCGTCGGTCAGGATGATGTTGCTGTATTTCCCCATGAGCTCGATGATGAGGTGCTTTTCCGTAAGATCACCCATTTCATCGGGCGCTTCAAAGCAGAAATCAATGACGCGCTCGAGCCCGGGCTGACGCACGTCAAGAAGCCGGCCGTTTCCGATGTGCTTCCGAAGGAGCATCGTAAAGCCCGGCGCCGTCATGGGACTCGGCTTGTTTTCTTCCGTGAGAAACACGAAGGGAAGAGAAGCCGAGCCGGAGAGGAGCACGCGCTTAAGCCCGCTTAGGGTTTTGAAGCTGATAAGGATTTCCTCCTTTTCCGGCTGAGCGATTTTATTCACACGGGCGTCCTTTAAGACGCCGGATAATTCACTGGTAAGTGCACGGACAAAAATTCCGTCTAATGGCATGTGCAGGCAGTCCTTTCTGTTTTGCCGGCTTAAAAGCGCAGCGCTGTTTCGTCTATTCTACACTATTTGGAGTCCGATTTCAACCGCGAAAGAGGGTCCGGGTTTCCGAATGGTTCAGAAATTCGTACCACTTTTGTAACATGTTTGTAAAAAATAAATTGACAGCGGTACCGGTGCGGTTGTATAATACAGCAGGGCTGAAGAAGCATGAAAGCCCTGTATTCTATGAGAGAAAGAGGTATCCAATCAAGATGGGCAAGTATTTCGGTACTGACGGATTCCGCGGAAAGGCCGGACAGGATCTGACCGCATGGCATGCTTTTATGACGGGACGTTTCCTGGGCTGGTATTATAAAAAGAAACACGACGGGGCACCTGCCCGGATCGTAATCGGCAAGGATACGCGCCGCTCCTCCTATATGTATGAGAACGCGCTCGCGGCCGGCATCACTTCTTCCGGCTCCGACGCCTACCTGCTGCATGTCACCACGACGCCCTGTGTCAGCTATATTACGAGAACCGAGGATTTTGACTGCGGCGTCATGATCTCGGCGAGTCACAATCCCTTCTACGACAACGGCATCAAGCTGATGAACGAGGAAGGCGAGAAGATGGACGACGAGCTTCAGGACGAGCTGGAGCGCTTCATCGACGGCGATCCTGCGGAGCTTCCCTACGCGGTGGAGGACGGCATCGGCAAGACGATCGACTTCTACTCGGGCAGAAACCGCTATATCGGATATCTCGCCGGCATTGCCACCCGTTCCTTTGAAAAGCACAAGGTCGGCCTGGACTGCGCGAACGGCGCTTCCTGGATGATCGCGCGCTCCGTTTTTGACGCGCTCGGCGCGAAGACCTACGTGATCAACGCGGAACCGGACGGCGTGAATATCAACACGAACTGCGGCTCCACGCATATCGAAGGCCTGAGGGAGTACGTGAAGGCGAATAAGCTCGACGTGGGCTTTGCCTTTGACGGCGACGCGGACCGGTGCCTGGCGGTTGACGAGAACGGCGAGGAAGTCAACGGCGATAAGATCATGTACATCTGCGCGAAGTGGATGAAATCGCACGGCATGCTTCCCTCGAACACTGTCGTTACGACGGTCATGTCGAACTTCGGCCTTTATAAGGCGCTTGACGAGCTCGGCATCCGCTATGAGAAGACGGCGGTCGGCGACCGTTACGTTTATGAAAACATGAAGGAATTTGACCATATGATCGGCGGAGAGCAGTCCGGTCACGTCATTTTCCGCAAATACGCGCATACCGGCGACGGCCTCATTACGGCGATCATGGTGATGAGCGTGATGATCGAGACCAACCTGCCGCTGTCCGCGCTCGCAGCGGGCGTCTCCATGTATCCGCAGGTTCTGAAGAATGTGGAGGTCGACGACAAGGACGGCACGCTTCAGGATCCGGCGGTTCAGGCAGCGGTCGAAAAGTGCACGGAAGAGCTCGGCGACAACGGACGCGTGCTTCTTCGGAAGTCTGGTACGGAGCCTGTCTTACGCGTGATGTCCGAAGCGGGCTCGATCGAAGAGTGCGAGAAGGAAGTCGACGCCATCATCGACGCGATGAGAGCGTCCGGACATCTCGTGAAGGTCCGCTGAGGCTTTTTTGCCCCTGCGAAACTGACATCATTGACTTGAATAGAAAGGTCTGATATGTATACCATTAAAGATTTATATGATCTCGAGCACACCTATCCGCAGGCGGCGGAATACCTGTCGCAGTACACCTATCCCTGGGAAGCGCTTGCGGGCATCAAGAACCTGATCCTTGCGATCGGCGCTTCACTTCCGGAAGAGGAATTCGATCATCTGGCGGAGGACGTGTGGATCGCGAAGGACGCCACGGTCTTCGCGACGGCCTATATCGGCGGCCCCTGCATCATCGGCCATAAGACCGAGGTGCGCCAGTGCGCGTTTATCCGCGGCTCGGCGCTGGTGGGCGAAAACTGTGTGGTCGGAAACTCCACCGAGCTTAAGAACGTCATCCTGTTCGACAATGTACAGGTGCCGCATTACAACTATGTCGGCGATTCCATCCTCGGCTACAAGTCCCATATGGGCGCGGGCTCGATCACCTCGAACGTGAAGAGCGACAAGAAGCTCGTGGTCGTGAAGGACGGCACGCAGCAGATCGAGACCGGCTTAAAGAAGATGGGCGCCATGCTCGGCGACCGCGTGGAAGTCGGCTGCAACAGCGTCCTGAATCCGGGCACCGTGATCGGCCGGGATTCGAATATCTATCCGACCTCCTGCGTACGCGGCGTGGTTCCGGCGGGACACATCTGGAAGCGCGACGGAGAGGTCGTCGAGAAATACTAAGAAATTCGCTATATTCAGCATATACAGAAAAGGAAACCTAACATGAAAGTAATCGTTGTTGAAAATTATGAAGAAGGCGCAAAGAGGGGCGCCGATATCATCGAGAAGATCGTCCGGGAGAATCCGGAGTGCACGCTCGGCCTTGCGACCGGCTCAAGCCCCGTCGGCATGTATCAGGAGCTTTCGCGCCGCTGCCATGAAGAGGGTCTTGATTTTTCGAAGGTCCATTCCGTGAACCTTGACGAATACGTCGGCCTTGAAGGCACGCATGACCAGAGCTACCGCTATTTTATGAACGACAATCTGTTCGACAACATCAATATCGACAAGGCGAACACCTATGTTGCGAAGGGTGTCGGCGACGTGGCGGCGAACCTGAAGGAGTTCAATGAGGTTCTGGACAGAACCGACATCGACATCCAGGTGCTCGGCGTCGGACCGGACGGACATCTGGGCTTCAATGAGCCGGGAGAGACCCTGTACGACGGCGCTCATGAGGAGACGCTCGATGACAGCACGATCGAAGCGAACAAGCGCTTCTTCGCCTCCAAGGAAGACGTTCCGACCCACGCGCTGACGATGGGCATGGGCAATATCATGCGCGCCAAGGCGCTCCTGATGATCATCAGCGGCAATAAGCAGGAAGCGGCGACAAAGCTTCTTATCGAGGACCGCATTGATCCGAAGTGCCCCTGCACCTTCATGCGCATGCACCGGGACGCCACCGTCATCATCGAGAAGAAGCTGGCGGACGAAATCGGCTATAAGGGCTGAAAACTCGGCGTTTTTGTAAAAAAGACTTGCTTTTCAGACAAAAGCGTGTTATAGTAGTTGACGAACTTGAAAGAGTGGGCTTGAAAGAGCCCACTCTTTTAGCGTGAAAGGATCGTAAGGAGCGAAAGCGGTATATGGCAAAACACGAAGAGATTGAAAAGAAGGCGGAAGCGCTGGTTTCCGGATTCCTTGCGGAGCACGGTCTCGCGCTTGTGGACGTCGAATATGTGAAGGAAGCCGGCACCTGGTATCTTCGCTACTACATCGATAAAGAGGGCGGCGTGAACATCACGGACTGCGAGACGGTCAGCCGGTATTTAAGCGACGAGCTGGACCGCGATGATTTTATCCCCGAGGCCTACACGCTCGAGGTTTCGAGCCCGGGACTCGGCCGGCCGCTGAAAAAAGAAAAGGATTTCGTGAGAAATCTGAATAAGCCGGTGGAAATCCGTCTGTACCAGCCGGCTGAGGGAGAGAAAGACTGGATCGGAAATCTGGAATCCTTTGACAAGACCTCCGTCACGATTGACGCGGAGGGAAATCGGATGGTTCTGGATCGAAAGAATATAGCATTAATCCGCGAATATGTGGACTGGGACGCCTGATCGCGTAATCACTGAGGAGGAAAAATGAAATGAACAAGGAGCTCATGGAGGCGCTTGATCTTCTCGAAAAGGAAAAAGGAATCAGCAAAGACGTACTCTTTGACGCAATTGACGCATCGCTTGTGAAGGCCTGCGAGAACAACTTCGGTTCGGCTGAAAACATTACGGTGTCCATCGACCGGGAAACCTGCGATTTCTCGATTCTGCAGGAAAAGACCGTGGTGGAAAACGTGGAAAACCCGAACACGCAGATCCTTCCGGAAAAAGCGAAGGAAATCGACCCGAACGCGGGGATTGGCGACACGGTCCGCGTGGAAGTCAAATCCAAGGAATTCGGGCGGATTGCGGCGCAGAACGCAAAGAGCATCATTCTGCAGAAGATCCGCGAAGAAGAGCGTCAGTCTGTCAGCGATTACTTCAACAGCCGCGCCCATGATATCATGACCGGCGTCGTACAGCGCGTCTCGAACGGAATCGTCAGCATCAACCTCGGAAAGGCCGATGCGATCCTGACGAGAGAAGACCTGATTCCCGGCGAAACCTTTGAGCCCACGCAGCATATCAAGGTCTATGTTGTCGGCATGAAGGACGGCGGCAAGGGCCCGCGCGTACAGATTTCGAGAACCAAGCCGAACATGGTGCGCCGTCTCTTCGAACTGGAAGTCGCGGAAATCAAGGAAGGCATTGTGGAAATCAAGGCGATCAGCCGCGAAGCCGGCTCCAGAACCAAGATGGCCGTCGTGACGCATGATCCGGCGATCGATCCGATCGGCGCCTGCATCGGCGTGAACGGCAGCCGGATTACCCCGATTGTCAACGAGCTCCACGGAGAGAAGATCGATATCGTCGAATGGAACGAGAACCCGGCGCTCTTTGTGGAAAAGGCGCTTTCGCCGGCGAAGGTCATCGCCGTGGCGGCCGATGAAGACGAGCATACGGCGCTTGTCGTGGTGCCGGACAACCAGCTTTCCCTTGCCATCGGCATGAAGGGACAGAACGCGCGTCTTGCGGCCAAGCTGACCGGATTCAAGATCGATATCAAGTCCGAATCCCAGGCCCGCGAGGAAGGCCTCTTCGATCAGTACGAGGAAGGCTATGAGGACGAGTACGAGGAGGATTACGCCGAGGACGGCGCTTCCTACGAGGAATACGAAGCCTATGACGAGGATCCGGACGCTGAAATTCCGGAGGACGGGGAAGACGCGGAATCCGAAGAATAACGGACAGGACGTGAAGCTATGGCTCTGACCAGAAAGAAAATCCCGCAGCGCATGTGCATCGTCTGCGGAGAACAGAAGGATAAAAAGTCGCTTCTTCGCATCGTTAGAAACGGCGAAGAAATTCATGCGGATCCCACCGGACGCCTGAACGGACGCGGCGCGTATCTTTGCGAGAAGCCGGAATGCCGGCAGAATCTGAAGAAGAAGCGTTCTCTCGACAGGGCATTTTCCACGCATGTGGACGACGCGGTGTACGAAACGCTGGAGAAGGAGCTTTCGGATTATTTTGGATAAAGTATTATCGATGCTGGGACTTGCACTGAGGGCGGGCCGGCTGGTTTCCGGGGAGTTTTCCACCGAGAAGGCAGTCAAGGACGGCCGTGCCCGGCTGGTGGTCGTCGCAGCAGACGCATCAGACAATACCAGGAAACTTTTTTTGGACAAGTGCCGGAGCTATTCGGTCCCGGTGAGGATCTACGCGGACAAGGCGTCGCTTGGAAAAGCGCTCGGCGCCGAGTACCGCGCGAGCTGTGCCCTCACGGACGAAGGATTCGCGAAAGCGGTCCTTGAAAGACTGGATGCACTTAAAGCCGACGGAAAGGAGAATCGTGGCGACCAGAATATATGAACTCGCAAGAGAACTGAATGTGGAAACAGGCGTGATCATCGACTTTTTGGGCGGAGACAGGAAGCCGGCGTCCGGTATTGATGATGAAACTGCGGCAAAAGTCAGAAAGAAATTTGCACCGGTAAAAAAAGAGGAGAAAAAGGTGAGTAAAGAGATGGCAGAGAATCCCGAAAAGAAAGCAGCGAAGGAAACAGGCAAGGAGACTGCGCCGAAGCCCTCGCAGGAGGCGCCGAAGAAGAAAAAGCCGGTTCTGTTGTTCCGGCCGGAAAATGCGTCTTACGGCAATAAGTCGTTCATGAAGAATCAGGGCGGATCTGCATCTCCATCCCGTGATAAGAGAAACGCTTCCGATGACAGGAGAGGGCGCGACCGGCAGGGCGCGAAGCCGCAGGGAAATGCTCCCCGCGGCGGTGAGCGCCGGGTCATCCGGCCGAGCGTTCCGACGACGGCGGAGCAGTACCGGGAATACGCGAAGGAAGAAACCGTACGTCCGGTGAAGTCCCGTCCGGCGGAGGAAGAAGCCGTAAAGAAAGCGGAAGTTCCCGCTCCGGAAGAGAACGCGGCAAGCGCTGTGAATACTGCGCCTGTGGAGGCTGCCGCCGAAAGCGCGGCCGTTAGCGCAGCGCCTGAGAATATTCAGAAGGAAACGGAAGTCCGGGAAACGCCGGAAGTGAAGCCGGCTCCCGAAAAGACTGACGCTGCCGATCAGGCGGAAGAAGCGCCTGCTCCGAAAGCAAAGAAAGCGCCGGAAAGCGCGGCGCCCGAAGTGAAGCCTGCCGAAGAAAAAGCCCCGGTGCGCTCGATTTTCGACCGCAACATGGGACCGCTTCGGAATGTATACCGGGAGCGCGAGGAAAAAGAAGCAAAGGCGCGTGAAGCCCGCCGTGAGGAGCGCTCGGGCGCTCAGGGCGCGCAGCGCGGCACGCAGGAAAGAAGACCCGCAGGCGCGAGAAGAGACGGATTCCCGCCAAGAAGAGACGGCTCACGTCCGTATCCTGCAGGCACTGGCCAGCAGGGTGCCGGACGCACGCAGGGCCAGGGCGGAAGA
>CAMPAR010000041.1 GCA_946632055.1 uncultured Lachnospiraceae bacterium | reverse complement strand
TAATTGTTAATTATTTAACAATAAAAGACTTGATTTCCGCAGGGAATCGTGATATGATAAGCACGCTGCCTGACGGACCCCAAAAGAAACCGGCGTCTGAAAGCACAGCGAACTACAACTTCAGAAAGAGGAAGAAAAACATGAAAAGAGCAACAGCACTGATTTTTGCCGCTGTCCTCATGCTGTCGGTTTTCCTGACCGCCTGCACAAGCACACCGGAAAAAGAAGAGAGTACGACACAATCGGCAGCGACAGAATCCGTGAAGGAAACCGAAGCTGAGACCGAAAAAGAATCCGAGTCTGAGACCCAGACGGAAAAGGAAACCGAGACAGAGACAGAAGAAACAACCACAGAAGAAACAACCACAGAAGAAACAACTGAAGAAGCAACCGAAGAAACCACAGAAGCGACCGATGCGGAGTCTGATGCCGAATCGGAAAGCGATGAAGCGGCAGAAGGAACCGACATCAATATTGTCACCCTGATGGGACCGACCGGCATGGGCATGGCGAAGCTGATCCATGACAACAACGCCGGCGAGACCGTCAACCATTACAATTTCACCATTGCCACCGCACCGGATCAGGCCACCGCGGCCATGATCAGCAAGGAAGCGGACATTGCGGCCGTGCCCGTCAATCTGGCTTCCGTACTGAACAACAAGACCGAAGGCGAAGTCCTGGTTCTGGGTGTGAATACCCTCGGCGTGCTGTATGTTCTGGAGAACGGCGACAGCATTCAGAGCGTGGCGGACCTTGCCGGAAAGACCCTGTATTCGACCGGCCAGGGCGCAATGCCGGAATATGTGCTGAATTACATTCTGGAGAAGAACGGACTGAATCACGAAAGCGATCTGACCGTAGAGTATCTGGCGGAGCACGCGGAGCTTGCAGCCCAGATGACCTCCGGAGAAGTCACCTTAGGCATGCTCCCGGTTCCGAACGTTACCGCGGTTCTGATCGGCAACCCCGAAGTACGGATTGCGCTTGATATGACCGAAGAGTGGGGCAAGGTCAGCGATACGGAGCTCGTACAGGGCGTCATCGTTGTCCAGAAGAGCTTCGCGGAAGAGAATCCGGAAGCGGTCGCCGCTTTCCTGGAGGAGTACAAGGCCTCCGTTGACTTTGTGAACGCGAGTCCGGATGAAGCTTCCGTCATGATCGAGGAAGCCGGCATCATTCCGAAGGCCCCGGTCGCAAAGCGCGCGATTCCGGATGCGAAGATGACGCTGATTACGGGAGAAGAAATGAAGAGCTCGGTTTCCGCGCTCCTTCAGGTACTCTTTGACGCCAACCCGGCGTCTGTCGGCGGAAAGCTTCCGTCCGATGATTTCTACTACATGGGTGAATGAGACAGAAAATGAAGAAAATCCCCGGGTTTGTCCGGGGGATCATCGCACTGGTATTCTGGGTGGCGGTATGGTGGATTCTTTCCCTGATTGTCGGGAAGGAGGTGCTCATACCGACACCCCTTCGCGTCTTAAAAAGGCTTTTTGAGCTGCTGAAAACCGCGGAATATTACCGGATTGTTGGCCTTTCGCTCGTGCGGATCACGGCGGGCTATTTCGCCGCCGTTCTTTTCGGGCTCGTGTTCGGCGTGCTTTCGGCGAAATTCGAAGCGGTGCAGCTCCTCCTGTCGCCCCTCCTTTCCGTGATCCGGGCGACGCCGGTCGCGAGCTTCATCATTCTCGCGCTGGTATTCTTAAACCGGCAGCTGATCCCGGGGGCGATCGCCTTTCTCATGGTGTTCCCCGTGATGTGCGGGAATATCCGCACCGGAATTCTGGAGACCGACCGGAAGCTTCTCGAGATGGCCTCCGTGTTCCGGATGAAGAAAACGAGGGTGCTTCGCTATATCCAGATTCCGGCGGTCCGGCCCTACTTTACCGCAGCCTTCCGGACATCCCTCGGCCTTGCGTGGAAAGCGGGCGTCGCGGCGGAAGTCCTCTGCAATCCGAAGTACTCGATCGGAAGAATGCTGTACGAATCGAAAATCTATCTGGAGACGGCCGAGCTTTTTGCATGGACCGTGACGGTCATTGTCATGAGCGTGATTCTGGAGAAGCTGCTGATGCTTCTTGTCACGCGGCTCGAGAAGGGCAGGCAGGAGGAAAAACGGGGGTTGTCGGCATGATCCGGTTTGAGCATCTATCCAAAAAATTCGATGATAAGGTCCTGTTCCGCAATTTTTCGCTGGAGCTTCCCGAGAAGGGGATCGTTTGCTTCTTCGCGCCGTCCGGCTTTGGAAAGACGACGCTGTTTCGGATGCTTCTCGGGCTCGAGGAACCGGACAGCGGCGTGATTACGGGGACGGAGGGCCTGCGCTTTTCTGCGGCCTTTCAGGAGCCCCGCCTCGTGCCGTGGCTTACGGCGCTTGAAAACGTACTGCTTCCCGGAAGCGGGAAGCTGAAAGAACAGGCAATCCCGTCTCCGGAACAAAAGCGCGCAGAAGAACTGCTCCTGGCGCTCGGGCTCGGGGACGAATCCGGCCGCTTTCCGGACGAGCTGTCCGGCGGCGAAAAACAGCGGGTATCGCTTGCCCGCGCGCTTTTTTCCGCGTCCGACGTGCTGATCCTGGACGAGCCCTTCACGGGCATCGACGAAGGGAGAAAGCAGACGATTTTCCCGCTTCTAAAGCGGGAAGGGGAAGCGCGGCTGATCCTGATGACATCCCATCAGGAAAGCGACGCCGAAGCGCTCGGCGCGGCGCGCATAAACTTTGAAAAATAACAAAAAACCTCTTTTCAAAAAGGCGTTTCTGTTATATTATATATAAGTAATATTATGGGTATGAACGGCGCAGGATGCGCTTTGATCATATGAAGCGGCCCGGGAAGGCTTATAAAGAACCCTTTCGTTCTCTTTTCCCGGCAGCCGCAGACAACTTTATGGAGGGAACTATGAAGAAAACGATCAGCAAGATTCCGTTCTCCGAGACTCCGGAGCAGGCAAAGGCTCTTCAGGAAGTCATTGACGAGAACAAACATGACCAGTCGAACCTCATGGTCGTCATGCAGAAGGCGCAGGACATCTACGGATATCTTCCGTACGAAGTTCAGCAGCGGATTGCGGACGGCATGAGCGTACCTTTTGAGAAGGTGTACGGCGTTGCCACCTTCTATGCGCAGTTCGCACTTTCACCGAAGGGCAAATACAATATTTCCGTCTGCCTCGGCACAGCCTGCTACGTCAAGGGCTCCGGCGATATCTTCGACAAGCTGCAGGAAGTTCTCGGCATCGGACCGGAAGAGTGCACGCTTGACGGAAAGTTCAGCCTGACGGCTGCCCGCTGCGTCGGTGCCTGCGGCCTTGCGCCCGTGATGAGCGTCAACGACGAAGTCTACGGAAGAATCACCAAGAACGACGTTGAGAACATTCTCGCAAAATACGCTTAAGGAAACAGCGCACATTAAGGGACGAGGAAACGTAGGATGAAGATCAGTGATGTAAAAGAGCTTCTTGAAGCAGAGGTGCTGTCCGGAGAAGAGGAGCTCGGCCGTCATGTGTATTCCGCGTGCGGCTGTGATATGATGAGCGATGTGCTTGCCTTTGCGAAGGACCAGGCCGTACTTCTGACGGGGCTGGTAAATCCGCAGGTAGTACGGACGGCGGAAATGATGGACATGGTATGCATTGTTTTCGTCCGCAGCAAAAAGCCCACCGAAGCGATTCTGCAGCTCGCGAAGGCCTCGGGGATCGTCGTCATGGCGACCGATATCCGCATGTATGAGGCCTGCGGCAGACTCTATATCAATGGTCTTCGGGGCGATAAACTGAAAGAACATGTCTGAACCCCTGGTTTTCCACTTTGATGTGGACGGCTCTGATTTTACATCCGCGGGCACCGCGTCTGTCACGGTAAAAAAGAACTTAAGACAGCTCGGTCTTCCCTCGGAGGTGATCCGGAAACTCTCTATAGCCATGTATGAGGGGGAGATCAATATGGTCATCCACGCGAACGGCGGCACGGCCGACGTGATCGTGACGGAGCAGTATATTGATATCATTCTGAAGGATCAGGGTCCCGGTATTCCGGATGTCAACCTTGCAATGCAGGAGGGCTACTCGACGGCGACGGCACAGATTCACTCTCTGGGCTTCGGCGCCGGCATGGGCCTTCCGAATATGAAACGCTACTCGGACGAAATGAAGATCGACACGGAGATCGGTGTCGGTACCACAGTGACGATGCGGATCTGGATCAGATAAGGGAGGAACCATATTCATGGATTCGTACGAGCATTCGGTCCTTCTGGACCGGAGCAAATGCACGGGATGTACGACCTGCCTTCATCACTGTCCGACAGAAGCAATTCGAATTGTAAACGGTCACGCGGTCATCAATCAGGACCGCTGCATCGACTGCGGAGAATGCATCCGCAAATGCCCGCACAACGCGAAGCGGGCGGTGGCGTCAAAGCTCGAGTCGATGGACCGTTTCCGCTACAAAGTGGCGCTTCCCGCGCCGAGTCTCTACGGCCAGTTCAACAATATGGACGATGTCGACTATATTCTGGACGGGCTTCTGAAAATCGGATTTGATGAAGTGTTTGAGGTGGCGAAGGCTGCAGAGCTGGTGTCCGCCTATACGCGTCAGTACATGAAGGCGGACGGCGTACCGAAGCCGTTAATCAGCTCCGCCTGTCCGGTGATCCTCAGACTGATTTCACTGATGTATCCTTCCCTCGAGGATCATGTCCTGCACATGCTTCCGCCGATGGAGGTCGCTGCGGATCTTGCCCGGAAAAAAGTAAAGAAAGAACACCCGGAGTTTTCGGAGGAGGAGATCGGCATCTGCTTTATTTCTCCGTGTCCCGCGAAAGCGAGCTACGTCCGGAACAACTTCGGAAATTACAAGAGCAAAGTCGACGAAGTGGTCGCGATCAGCGACATCTACTTCCGGCTTCTGGATGTCATGAAGCCCGACAACCCGGTGCAGGCCATCTCCGACACCGGCATGACCGGAATCGGCTGGGCCGGATCCGGCGGAGAAGCGACAGCGATCCTGAATGAGGATTACCTCGCAGCGGACGGCATCGAAAACGTCAACAAGGTTCTGGAGGAAATCGAGAACGGGAATATTTCCCACGTGAAGTTCGTGGAGCTGAACGCCTGCCCCGGCGGCTGCGTCGGCGGGGTGCTGACGGTTCAGAATCCTTTCATTGCGAAAGCGCGGATCCGTACCGTGAGCCGCTGCCTTCCGATGGCGGTGAATTTCCCGGATCCTTCCGAGGAATACATTCCGGAGAATTTCCTCTTTGATGAAATGCCGGCGTATGTGCCGGTATCCAGGCTTTCGCCGAATTTCGCGGAGTCGATGCGGATGATGTCTGAAATCCAGCGCATCCGTGCCACGCTTCCCGGAATCGACTGCGGGGCCTGCGGGGCGCCGACCTGCCGCGCGCACGCGGAGGACGCGGTCCGCGCCGGAAAGCGGACGGTTTCCTGTCCCTTTGCGGATACCATAGGAGGAAACAGATGACGGTACAGGAACTTCTGAAAGAGGGCTTTACGGAGGTGGCGCTTCCTGACCCGGAAAGAGAGATTCACGGCGTTTACATCGGTGATCTGCTCTCCTGGGTAATGGGAAGGGCTCAGGCCGACAACGCCTGGATCACGATCATGTCCAACATCAATGTCATTGCCGTCGCGACGCTCGCGGATACGGCGGTGGTGATTCTTTCGGAAGATGTGGAGCTTCCGGAGGATATCGTGAAGCAGGCGGAAATGAAGGATGTCAATGTCCTGAAGAGCCCGGTTCCGTCCTATGAAACAGCAGTGAAGCTGTACGAACTGTTAAAATGAGTCTCTATACCTACGATCTGCATGTGCATTCCTGCCTGTCGCCCTGTGCGGATAACGACAATACGCCGAACAATCTCGCCGGGATGGCCACGCTGAACAACATCCAGATCATGGCGCTCACGGATCACAACAGCTGCAGAAACTGCCCGGGCTTCTTTACGGCGGCGAAGCGCTACGGGATCATTCCGATCCCCGGAATGGAGCTGACGACGTCGGAGGATATTCATGTCATCTGCCTTTTCCCGGAACTCGAGCTTGCGCTCGCGTTCAATGACGAGGTGGATACGCGCCGGGTGCGTTTCAAAAATAATAAAGAAATCTTCGGTGACCAGCTGATCCTGAACGGAGACGACGAACTCATCGGAGAAGAGGAAGATTTCCTGACAAATGCTACCACGATTTCCTACGAGGAAGTCCCGGAGATCGTGAACCGCTATCAGGGCGCCTGCTATCCCGCGCATATCGATCGGGAAGCGAACGGCGTCATCGCGATTCTCGGAACGCTTCCGGAGGAGCCGGATTATCCGGCAGTGGAGCTGCATTTTCAGAAGAATATCGAATCCTATACGGAGGAATTCCATCTGGAGAACAAACGGATTGTCGTGAGCTCCGATTCGCATTATCTCGAGGACCTTCGCGAGGAGAACGAATCGATCGAGATTCCGGACGAACCGTACTCCTCAGCGCTCGTGAGAAGCAATCTGATCCGGATCCTCCGGGGAGAAACACTATGAAGGAATTATCGCTGAACATTCTGGATATTACCGAGAACTCCGTCAAGGCCGGCGCGGCGCTGACGTCGATTCTGATCGAGGAGAAGGACAATCTTCTCACGCTCCGGATCGAGGACGACGGAAAAGGCATGTCGGAGGAAGTGCTGCGCGGCGTAACGGATCCCTTCTACACGACGAGAACGACGAGAAAGGTCGGGCTCGGCCTGCCGCTTTTAAAGCTGGCGGCGGAGCAGTCGGGCGGAGAGATGACGATTGCGTCGAAAAGCGCGGAGGAATATCCGGAAGAGCACGGCACGAAGGTCAAAGCAGTTTTTTATAAAGACAGCATCGACTTCACGCCGCTCGGCGATGTGGTGACGACGATCCTGACCCTCATCCAGGGACATCCGGACACGGACTTTTTGTTCCGGCATACGGCTGAGGAAGCGGGAGAGCAGACGATTTCGGTGGAAATGGACACGAGAGAGCTCCGGGAGGTGCTCGGAAACGAAGTTCCGCTGAATGATTACGAAGTTATCAAATGGATCGAAGGCTATTTGTACGAACAGTACAACGATCCGGCTGATGAACAATAAAACACCCAATTATTTATCAGGAGGAAGCACACATGAAATCTTTGGCAGAGCTCCAGAAGATTAAGGAGAAGATGAAGGACAGGGTAGTCCTTCGTGAAGGAACAGGCGATATCCGTGTCGTTGTCGGCATGGCTACCTGCGGCATCGCTGCCGGTGCGCGGCCCGTTCTGAATGAGTTCGTAAAGGACGTCAGCGAGGAGGGGCTTTCTGACAAGGTTACGGTTTCTCAGACAGGCTGTATCGGCATTTGTCAGTTTGAGCCGGTGGTTGAAGTTTTCGAAGCCGGCAAGGACAAGGTGACTTATGTCAAGATGAATTCCGACAAGGCGAAAGAAGTTGTCGAGAAGCATTTAAAAGGCGGCAAGGTCATCGAAGAGTACACCATTGGCGCTTATCAGGCATAAACGCTGGATTAACGGAGGGAACTAAATGGTACGTTCACAGGTATTGATCTGCGGCGGCACGGGCTGTACTTCTTCGGGAAGCCCCAGGCTGCAGGAAGAATTCGAAAGACAGATCGAGAAGAACGGTCTGCAGGACGAAATCAAGCTCGTCCGCACCGGCTGCTTCGGTCTCTGCGCACTCGGTCCGGTAGTCATTGTCTACCCGGACGGCACCTTCTACAGCCGTGTGGAAGAGAAGGATGTTCAGGAAATCGTGGAAGAGCACCTGTTAAAGGGCCGTCCCGTAGAACGCCTTGTCTATGCCGATACCGGCGAGGAAGCAACCAAGGCCAAAGTGGAAACCGCGCTTTCCGAGACTCGTTTCTACAAGGCACAGAACCGCGTTGTGCTTCGTAACTGCGGTGTGATTGATCCTGAAAATATTGATGAATATATCGCGATGGACGGCTATGCCGCACTCGGCAAGGTCCTGACCGAAATGACCCCGGAGGATGTTATCAAGTGCATCACCGACTCCGGCTTAAGAGGAAGAGGCGGCGGCGGATTCCCGACCGGCCGCAAGTGGGCTCTCTGCGCACCGAACAAGGCTCCGCAGAAGTATGTTGTATGCAACGCTGACGAAGGCGACCCGGGTGCATTCATGGACCGTTCCGTTCTTGAGGGCGATCCGCACTGTATCATCGAGGCGATGGCGATTGCCGGCTATGCAATCGGCGCGACCAAGGGTTATGTCTATGTCCGTGCGGAGTATCCGATCGCTGTCAAGAGACTTTCGATCGCGATTGCTCAGGCAAGAGAATACGGACTCCTCGGCGAGAATATCTTCGATTCCGGCTTTGACTTCGATCTTCAGATCCGTCTCGGCGCAGGCGCGTTCGTCTGCGGTGAAGAGACCGCTCTGATGACTTCAATCGAAGGCAACCGCGGCATGCCGCGTCCGCGTCCGCCGTATCCGGCAGTCAGAGGTCTGTACAATTCTCCGACTGTTGAGAACAACGTCGAGACCTTTGCGAACGTTCCGCAGATCATCCTTCGCGGCGCGGAATGGTTCGCTTCCATGGGTACCGAAAGATCCAAGGGCACCAAGGTCTTCGCGCTCGGCGGAAAGATCGAGCACACCGGCCTTGTCGAGATCCCGATGGGCACCCCGCTTCGTACGATCATCGAAGACATCGGCGGCGGCATCCCGAACGGCAAGAAGTTCAAGGCGGTTCAGACCGGCGGTCCTTCCGGCGGATGTATCCCGAGTTCCCTCATCGACACCGAGGTTGATTACGACAACCTGACGGCGATCGGCTGCATGATGGGTTCCGGCGGTATGATCGTCATGGACGAGGATTCCTGCATGGTTGATATGGCGAAATTCTTCCTGAACTTCACCGTCGACGAGTCCTGCGGCAAGTGTACGCCCTGCCGTGTCGGTACGAGAAGACTGATGGAGATCCTGGAGAAGATCACCTCCGGCAAGGGTGAACTGGAGGACATCGACCGTCTGGAGACCCTGTGCCAGTACATCAAGGAGAATTCTCTCTGCGGTCTCGGCCAGACAGCTCCGAACCCGGTTCTTGCCACGATCAAGTTCTTCCGCGACGAGTATGTCGCTCACGTTGTCGATAAGAAGTGCCCGGCAGGCGTCTGCAAGGATCTCCTGCAGTACACGATCGACAAGGATAAATGTATCGGCTGCGGCATGTGCGCGCGCAACTGCCCGGTCAACACCATCAACAGAACAGATTATATTGCTCCCGGCCACAAGCTTGCGTCCTTCGAGATCGATCCTTCGAAGTGCATCAAGTGCGGCGCCTGCATGGCGAACTGTAAGTTCAAGGCCATCAGCAAGCAGTAAGAAAGGAGCGGATGAGAGTGGATAAAATGATTAATTTAAAGATTAACGGCATTGCCGTCAGCGTTCCTGCGGGAACGACCATCCTCGAAGCTGCAAGACAGACCGGTGTGGAAATTCCGACGCTGTGCTTCATGAAAGACAAGAACGAGATCGGCGCCTGCCGTATCTGCGTTGTCGAGGCCAATGAAGGACGCGGCTTCCGTATTGTCACCTCCTGTGTATACCCGGTATCCGAGGGCATGGAGGTCCGTACAAACTCCGCAAAGGTTCAGAAGGCGAGAAAGACCACCCTTGAACTGATGCTTTCAACCCACAATAAGGAATGCCTGTCCTGTATCCGTTCCACGCACTGCGAATTCCAGAAGCTCTGCCAGGAATACGGCACGGATGAAAAGGCTTTCGAAGGCTTCCGCCCCGAGTATGAGCTCGACACCACGACCGCTCATCTCGTACGCGACAACAACAAGTGCATCCTCTGCCGCCGCTGCGTGGCTGCCTGCCGCGAGCAGTTCGTTTCGATCCTCGGCGCCAATGACCGTGGTATCGACACCAACATCGGCAATGCGTTCGGCATGAGCCTTGTCAACACTCCGTGTATCTCCTGCGGACAGTGTACCGTTGTCTGCCCGACCGGCGCTCTGACCGAGAAGGACGATACGCCCGAAGTCTGGGCCGCGCTTGCGGATCCCACGAAGAAGGTCATCGTGCAGACCGCTCCGGCGATCCGTGCGACCTTAGGCGAATGGTTCGGCATGGAGCCCGGCACCAACGTCGAAGGCAAGATGGTTGCGGCGCTTCGCCGCCTCGGCTTCTACAAGGTATTTGATACCGATGCCGGCGCGGACCTCACGATCGTTGAGGAAGCGAACGAGCTTGTGGAGAGAGTTCAGAACGGCGGTTGCCTGCCGATGATCACCTCCTGCTCCCCCGGCTGGGTCAAGTTCTGCGAGACCTATTACGGCGACCTGATTCCGCATCTTTCGACCTGCAAGTCTCCTCACCAGATGCTCGGCGCGGTCATCAAGACCTACTGGGCACAGAAGGAAGGCATTGATCCGAAGGATATCGTTACCGTTTCCGTTATGCCCTGCGTTGCGAAGAAATTCGAATGCAAGCGCGCGGATCAGTCCGCTTCCGGCTATCCGGATGTTGACATTGCGATTACCACCCGTGAGCTTGGCCGCATGATCGAGCGTGCCGGCATCAAGTTCACCGCTCTTCCGAATGAAGAGTTTGACAGCCCGCTGTCGGAAGACACCGGCGCGGCCGTCATCTTCGGCGCTACCGGCGGCGTTATGGAAGCTGCGCTTCGTACCGCCAATGACTGGCTCTCCGGCAAGGACAATACCGATATCGATTATGAAGCAGTCCGCGGCACCGCGGGACTCAAGGAAGCCGAGTGCGAATTCGGCGGCCTGAAGATCAAGGTGGCTGTTGCTTCCGGCGCTGCTGCCGCGAAGGTTGTCATGGACAAGCTCGCTGCCGGCAATCCGGACGGCTGGACCTTCATCGAGATCATGGGATGCCCGGGCGGATGCGTTAACGGCGGCGGCCAGCCCTATCAGCCGCAGTACGTTCGCGATACCGTCGATCTCAAGGCAGTCCGTGCGAAAGCGCTGTATGACCAGGATCGCGGCATGACGCTTCGGAAGTCTCATGAGTCGCCCTTCATCAAGACCCTCTACAAGGAGTGGTATACCGAAGGCTTCGGCAAGGGAGAAGCTCACCACGCGCTTCATACCTCTTATGTCAAGAGAGAGAAGTTCATTGCTGAATAATTCAATCAGTTGATCTCACCGCAGGGGATATGTCTGCTTTGGCAGCATATTCCCTGCGGTTTTTACGTGAGCTCATGAAAACGGTTGTCATCAGAAGTTTGCATTATGAGCTTCAGGCAAAACAGCCGGACAAAAGAAAAGGAGGCGGTATAAATGGCGTGTTCGGTATTTGACGGGCATTTCAGGGACACTCCCTGTGTCCGCGTTGAATATAAGAGTTCTGCGAGGAAAGAATCGGAGCCTGAGATCAGTACGGAAGAAGACAGCCGGGTCCGGGCGGAACTGATTCTTGCAGATCATGAAACGAATCTCGTTACGACACGCTATACCTATCTTGAGGAAGAAGGGGGGATCGGATACGGCAGTATGTTCACACTGGAGATTCTGGAGAACGGGATCTGGTATACGATCGAATCCGGTGCGGCTTATGATTTGGGAGGACACGCTCTGATGGCGGGAACACCTGTCGAAAAGAGGGATTCCCTGGCGGTATACGGAGCGCTTGACAGGGGACATTACAGGATCGTCCGAAGCTTTATACCATCGGATGCCGCAGGAATGCAGGACAGAGGAATGACAGCCGTCGAATTCGACTGGTGAGAGGGAAGCCTGACTGACTGTGCGGCGATCCTGCATGAAATCTTCGGCGAATTCGGCCGCGGCCGGCGTTCCCTGCCGCGTGATCCGCGAGATTACGGACGCCGACAGCATGAAACACAGGCCGGAAATTCTCGCGGACAACGAAGTGCTGGAGTGATTACTCCGCTTCCTGAAGGAGCGCGCGCATGCTCTTCATGACAACACTGACGGGGAGCGTGTGCCCGCCCTCAGGAAGCTCGGTGAAGCTGACGTCTTCGTCATCCGAAAGCTCTTTTTCGAGATATTTGATGCCGAATTTTACGGGATCCACGGTCTTGTCGTCGAGCGCCTGCACGATCATGACGCGCGCCGAAGACTGCTCGCAGCCCCGGACGATGGAGGCGTTTCCGAACTTTCCGAATTTGATCATTTCATAGAGCTCCACATAGGGGAGCAGGAGGTACACAATCGGTCCGGCGTATTTCTGCGAATAGGACTGCAGCATGTTTTCCGAGCCGTTGAAGCCCGCAAGCAGTACGGCCTGCCGGACCTCCGGATGGAACTCCAGCACGGATCCCGCCGAATAGGCGCCCCAGCTGTGCCCGAGGAGCGTGATCTTTGGGGCTTTCAGCGTATCGCTGCCGGCGATAAAATTCAGCACGGAGTCGAGATCCCTCACGCCCTGCGGAAGACCGCCGGTCGCTTCCCCGTCCGAGCGTCCGCAGCCGGTGGCGTCATAGGCGAAGACGGCGGTGTCGTCAAGCTCCAGAAGCTCACCGATCAGATCGAGATAGGCAATGTGGCCGTTTCCGATCCCGTGCGAGAGGACAACCATGCTGCTGAAGTTCAGGTCTTTGACGTCTTCCTTTGTATAGAGGTAGCCCTGCAGATGCCTCCCGTGATCCCCTTCGATGGCAAACTCGGCGCGGACGAGTCCCTTTTCCTCCAGGAAAGCGGCCTCGTCCGCTTCGTTCTTTTCATTGTCCCGCATGGTGTCCCGGAAAAGGAAGTGGAAGACCACTTCATAGCCGATGGCATTGGAGACCGGGAGAAACACCAGCACAATGATGAGGAAGATGATGAAGAAGCGCTTCGAAGCGGAGAGCTTCTTCTTTTTGGGCTTTTCGGCGTCCGGATTCCGGGAAGCCTGTTCGTTTTCGGCGTTTTGTTTTTCTTTCATGCTCATATCAGTTTCCTTTCAGCACAGATAAATTTTTGTGTATGGATTTCCTGCCGAGTAAAAAGACCCGGCAGATACAAAAGTCATTCCCCTCCGGCGTGCGGCAGCGACCAGCGGAAGCCTGCCGCGAGAATGCGGATGGCGGTCACGGTTACGGTACAGACAATCACGGCCGGGGTGGTGCCGAAAAAGCGCCAGCACAGAACGAAGAGAACGGCGCCGGCGATCGAAGCGAGTGCGTAAATGTGCCGCACGAAGATGGACGGCGGGTCGCCCGCCAGAATGTCCCGAAAAACGCCTCCGCCAACGCCCGTAATGACGCCCAGAAACATCGAAAAGAAGGCGTTTCCGCCATAACCCGAGGAAATACCCGCCGAAACGCCCACAGCCGTAAAAATGCCCAATCCGAGCGCGTCGGCGATGGTCTGGGTGAGTTCGTAGAAGGCGAGATGGTGGTGCGGCTTCCTACGGAACGACATCAGAAAGACGATAATCGAGATGCCGATGGCGGTCAGCGGATACACCGGCGCCGTAAACATCACGGGCGGGAGCTTTCCGAGAAAAAGATCCCGGAGCACCCCGCCGCCGCAGGCCGTAACGATTCCCATGATGGCAACGCCGAAAATATCCATTTTCTTCCGGACGGCCGTAGTCGCGCCGGATACCGCAAAAGCGGCGGTTCCGATGAGTTCGAGAACCAGTATCAGTATATTCATAACAATTTAACCGTAAAAACGGCCGCAGCCGATCAAATCGGACTGCGGCACTCGAGGAAATAGGTAGTCATGGCAGGAACGTAAATCTCACGCCGGTACGGGAATCCGGTAAGCGGATGCTTAAGGAAGATTCGTCCTTTTCATGACCGCAGAAGCATATTCACAGGCTGCACAGCTCACAGGAATCATCAGGAACATCAGCCTGAGTATACCTTATCACATTTTAGAGCGGAATGCAATTGTTTTTCATAAAAACATTCCCGGCAGCGCATGAAGGCCCGGTGCGGACCATGTTGACTTTTTTTCTCAGCTGATGTATCATAGAATTACTGCTTTTACGGCACGATTCCGCCATCCTTTGACGCGGATTTTGACTGCCGGTGCAGTATAATCATCTTAACGAAATGCAGTACGGGCCAAATCCGTGTTTCTATAATATAATCCGAAAGAGGAGCCGATGAAATTTCTCAAGAAAAACTGGATTACCATTCTTCTGACCATCCTCGCGCTCGGCGGCGCGGGCCTGATCGCCTATCCGACCTTCTCGGACTGGTGGAACAGCTTCCATCAGTCCCGGGCCGTTGCGTCCTATGCGGATAAGGTGGCGAATATGTCCGTCGCGGATTATGAACCGATCTTCGAGAGCGCCGATGCCTACAATGAGGGCCTTGCGCGGTCCGGCATCCGCTGGACGATGACCGATGAAGAGCGGGAGGCCTACAATAAGGAGCTTGACATCACCGGCACCGGCATCATGGGCTATATCAATATCCCCGTTATCGATGTTCTGTATCCTATTTATCACGGCACCAATGAGAGCGTACTGCAGATCGCAACCGGACATATCGAGGGATCAAGCCTTCCGGTCGGCGGAGCGGGCACTCATACTATTATTTCCGGACATACCGGACTTCCTTCGGCGAAAATCTTCACGAATGTCCGGGACCTCGTCGTGGGAGACACCTGGACCATTACGGTACTGAACCGGACGCTGACCTATGAAGTGGACCAGATCCTGATCGTGGAGCCTTATGATCTTTCCAGCCTCCAGATTGAAAAGGACAAGGATTACTGCACGCTCGTGACCTGCTGGCCCGAGAGACTGAACACGCACCGCCTGCTTGTGAGAGGCCACCGGGTGGAGAATGAGCAGGGCGAAGCCGCGGTGGTGGCGGACGCCATGCAGATCCGGCCGGTCTATATCGCGCCGTTCATCGCGGCGCCGGTGCTGCTTCTTCTGATCCTGATCATGCTGCTCTCCACGGGGCACCGCTCAAGAGAGAAGAAGCGTAAGAATCCGGAGCAGGGCGGGAAGAAAGCGGCATAAAAAAAGTGAGCCGGGAGGCTCACTTTTTTTATGCCGTTGCGTTCTCTTCCAGATAGGCGTTCACGCAGTCCACAACTTCATCAACGTCGAGCATGTGGACGTAGCAGGCCATTTCAAGGGATTCGTACTGGGTGGAAGGACATCCGATGCAGTGCATTCCCATGGATACAAGGACGTTTGCGACATCCGGGTTCTCCATCAGAAGATCCGCGATGACGACATCTTTGGTGATAGCTTTCATAATATAAATGATCCTCCTTTGGGATTTTCGTTCCAAAGGCCTACTATATCACCTTTTCGGCTTTTTTGCAAGGAATATCTTGATTCTGCGCCGCCATAAAAAATCTTCGGCGATTTGAAAAATCATCTTTACGAATCCCCGGGTTTTGTGATAAGATAAACAAGTTGTAGTGAATCTGACATCTCATTTGAGAGAGTCCCTGTTTTTTCGGGACGGCGAAAAGCGTACAGGAGGAAGTACAGATGAAGCAGGGGTTTGATAATGACAAGTATATTTCGATGCAGTCCGAACAGATTCGTAAACGGATCGGCGAATTCGGCGGAAAGCTCTATCTGGAGTTCGGCGGGAAACTGTTCGACGATACCCACGCTTCCCGCGTGCTGCCGGGATTCCAGCCGGATTCTAAGCTGAGGATGCTGCTCGCGCTGAAGGATCAGGCGGAGATCGTGATCGCGGTCTCGGCGGAAGCCCTGGAATCCGCGAAACGGCGCGGAGATTCGGGCATCACCTATGACCAGGAGGTCCTGCGGCTGATCGACATGTTCCGCTCGGTCGGGCTCTATGTCGGCTCGGTGGTAATCACGAGAAACAGCGGCATCCAGCCGGCGGCGGAGGCGCTGAGGGCGGTGTTGACGGAGCACGGAATTCCGGTCTTCCGTCACTATTATATCAACGGCTATCCGTCCAATGTTCCGCTCATTGTCTCTGAAGAGGGCTTCGGAAGAAACGATTACATTGAGACGACGCGGCCTCTCATTGTCGTCACGGCGCCCGGCCCGGGCTCCGGCAAGCTTGCCACCTGCCTTTCCCAGCTGTATCATGAGAACCAGCGCGGAATCCGCGCGGGCTATGCCAAGTTCGAGACCTTCCCGGTCTGGAACCTTCCTTTGAAGCATCCGGTGAACCTCGCCTATGAAGCGGCGACCGCGGATCTTTCGGATGTCAACATGATCGATCCCTTCCATCTGAACGCCTATCAGAAGGTGACGGTCAACTACAACCGGGATGTGGAATCTTTCCCGATCCTGTCCGCGATTTTCAAGAAAATTTACGGAAACTGCCCTTACCAGTCCCCGACGGACATGGGCGTCAACATGGTCGGCTACTGCATCAGCGACGATCTCTCGTGCCAGGAAGCAAGCCGCCAGGAAATCGTGAGACGCTATTACAAGGCGCTTCTCGAGCGCGTGAACGATCACAAGGATCAGGGTCTGCATGAGAGCGAAATCACCCGGATCGAGTCGATCATGGATCAGGCCGGCATTACGGCCCATTACCGTAAAACCGTGATTCCCGCATTGAAGGCGGCGGAGGAGTCCGGCGCGCCGGCAGCGGCCATCGAGATGCCCGACGGGACCATCCTCACCGGCAAGACGAAGAACATGCTCGGCTGCTTAAGCTCGATGCTGATCAACGCCGTGAAATACCTGGCCGGTATCGACGACGCGCTCGAGCTGATCCCGAAGAACCTTCTCGACCCGGTCCAGAAGCTGAAGACATCCTACCTCGGCGCAGAGAATCCGCGCCTGCATTCAGACGAGACCCTGATCGCGCTCGCCGTCAATGCCGCGACGGATGAGAACGCGGAAAAAGCGCTTCAGGCGCTGCCGCTTCTTCGGGGCTGCGACGCGCATCTGACCGTCATTCCGTCGGAAATCGATATCGAGGTGTTCCGCAGACTGAACATCAATCTGACCTGCGAGCCGAAGTATCAGGGCACCAAGCTGTTCCGGCTGTAAGCTGCGCATAAAAACCTGAAATATCCTGCAAATATACCAGAACTTTTCCTTTACAACGCAGGAAAGTTCTGGTATAATATTTTGGCGATAATCATACGCCACTATTTCAAGGAGGAAATTTTTTTATGGCCAGAAAGTGGACCTACCTTTTCACAGAAGGTAACGCAAGCATGCGTGAACTCCTCGGCGGCAAGGGCGCAAACCTTGCAGAAATGACCAATATCGGTCTGCCGGTTCCGCAGGGCTTCACAATTACAACCGAAGCATGCACACAGTATTATGAAGACGGCCGCAAGATTAATGACGAGATCATGGGTCAGGTTATGGAGTACGTTGCCAAGATGGAAGAAATCAACGGCAAGAAGTTCGGCGATCTCCAGAATCCGCTGCTGGTCTCTGTACGCTCCGGTGCCCGGGCCTCCATGCCCGGTATGATGGACACCATCCTGAACCTGGGTCTGAACGATGACGTTGTCGCTGCGATGATCGCCGGCAACCCGGATCCGAAGTTCGAGCGCTTCGTATATGACTCTTACAGAAGATTTATCCAGATGTTCTCTGACGTCGTTATGGAAGTCGGCAAGAAGTACTTCGAGGCTCTGATCGACGAAATGAAGGAGAAGAAGGGCGTGAAGTTCGATATCGAACTGACCGCTGCTGATCTGAAGGAACTGGCAACCGAGTTCAAGGCTGAATACAAGAAGCAGCTCGGCGAAGACTTCCCCTCTGATCCTGTTACCCAGCTGAAGCTGGCGATCGAGGCCGTGTTCCGTTCCTGGGACAACCCGCGTGCGAACGTTTACCGTCGTGACAACGACATCCCGTATTCCTGGGGTACCGCTGTTAACGTAATGCCGATGGTATTCGGTAACCTGAATGAAGAATCCGGCACCGGTGTTGCCTTCACTCGTGACCCCGCTACCGGCGAGAAGAAGCTCATGGGCGAATTCCTGAAGAACGCTCAGGGCGAAGACGTTGTTGCAGGCGTCCGCACCCCGATGCCGATCACCCAGATGGAGAACGAATTCCCCGAAGCATACGAAGAATTCATCAAGGTCTGCGATATCCTTGAGAATCATTATCATGACATGCAGGATATGGAGTTCACGGTGGAAAACCGCAAGCTCTACATGCTGCAGTGCCGTAACGGCAAGCGTACCGCTCAGGCGGCTCTGAAGATCGCCTGCGACCTCGTGGACGAAGGCCACAAGACCGAAGCGGAAGCGGTTGCCATGATCGATCCCAGAAACCTTGACACCCTGCTTCATCCGCAGTTTGACCAGGCGGCTCTGAAGGCTGCGACTCCGCTCGGAAAAGGCCTTGGTGCTTCTCCCGGCGCTGCCTGCGGTAAGGTTGTATTCAATGCCGATGATGCTGTTGCATGGGCAGAGCGGGGCGAGAAGGTTGTTCTTGTCCGTCTCGAGACCTCTCCTGAAGATATCACCGGTATGAAGGCGGCTCAGGGTATCCTGACTGTCCGCGGCGGTATGACC